>JAQXWS010000085.1 GCA_029225565.1 Eubacteriales bacterium | reverse complement strand
CGCAGGCGCAGGTTGCAGTTTCAGTGCCGTTTTCGGTACAGGTTGCATTGCCGTCGGATACATAGTCACCGTAGTTATGTGTGTGCGGGGTATCAGGCTCGGCATAATCACAGCCTACCTTTTCGGCAACAACCCTTGTTATCTTAAATCCGTAATATTCATTCGAACCGTCGGAATGGAAATTAAGCTTAATATAGTCGCCGTTTAGGGTATATGTTTGGTCTGCAGGTGCAGTGCCGGTATATTTTGCTATTTCGTTTCCTTCCCTGTCATAAGCCATGAGATAGTCGTATTTTGTTTCTGTCTTGAACTGGTCGTCAAAGGTTATGGAAATGGTATCTACACCGGGATAGGAAAGCTCATAATATTCGTTAGTACTGCTTTGATAATCATGCTCCGACTCGGGAAGATTTTCGGTTTCCTCAATAACAAATGCAAAGTTTTTGCATTTATGATGCTCGATGGTTTTGTCTTGGTTATAGGTGGTTACAACCTCGTGGTCAACCATATTTGTTTCGTTGCGGTTTTCCGTTGTGCCGCATACGGAACAGGTATATAAATCGTATCCCTTTGCATAGCAGGTAGGCTCAACGGTTTTTGTGAGTTGATAGCTATGCTCTGCACATAACGGGAAAAATGCAAATTTTGATTCTTCAATGCCGTTGTCCAACAAATTCTTATGTGTTACAGAATTTTCGTAAACATTGTAAACAACACTGCTGTTCATGTTATAGAAGCAATCAGTAGCAAGAAATTCGGCATCTAACGCACGGATGTTGACTGTTGTTATATTTGAACAAAAACTCAAAGAACGACTTGAAAAGGTCTTTACACTTGCCGGGAAATCTATTGTCTCAAGATTGTCACACCAAGTAAAAGCATTGTATGCGATTTTTGTTGTGCTGTCGGGAACGATATAACTTGTGTCCGTTCTACCGCAGGGATAGCTGAACAATGTTGTGCCGTCTTTGTACAAAACGCCGTCAATGGCAGAAAATACAGGGTTGCCCCCAGCTACAACAAAATTCTTGATAGAATTTTTATCGTCAAACAGTGACTGAGTGTCGATATTGGTTAACGAAGCAGGAAGAGTAATTGTTTCATCCGCCCAAACGCTTGAATCAATTGAGCTAAAGTCGCCAAGGTCTTTAACACCCTCGTTAATTTCAAGGTGCTCTATTTTTGCACCGCGTATCGCATAATCTTGCAAAACAAGATTTGTGCCGTTAAGAACAAGCTTCTTAAGAGTAACATCACTGTAAAATGCTTCGAATGCAATTGATGATACGGTTTTGGGCACTGTAAATTCGGTTTTATCGCTATTAACAAATTTGATAAGCCTTGTCTTATCCTTGTTGTAGAGAGTACCTTCATCGGCACAAAAGCTTTCATTGCCATCGGCAACGGTAAAGCCCTTGCCTGCTCCGCCGACAAAGGTGCAATAATTGATTGCATAATATGCTATTGTTGTAAGTGAGGCAGGAATTGAAAAACTTTCAATACCATATACAGTGTGGAATAAGTAATTGCACAAGCTGGTAATACCCTCTTCAATTACAATGTGCTTTACGGTACAGTATTGGAACGGCGATGCATTTTCGCCTGTCCAATAATAGCCTGTAATAGCACCCTCACCGGAAATTGTCAGCGTTTCGGTGATTGAATCGTAGGTAAAGGTTTGATCACTCAAAAGCGTTCCCGATGCTTCGGGATACTTTACCTCTGCCTGCGCCGAAAACGGCACAGCCAAAACTGTTGTTGCCAGCATTACCAATGCTAACAGGGTTGCTAAAAATTTTTTCATAAAATCATCCTTTCTTATAGAAATATTACTACTATAATGTACAACATATAAATAAAAAAATCTATGGGCCCTACGAAAAAAATAGGGCTACTTTATATGGGCCCTACAAAAAAATAGGGCTACCTACCCGCATAAATAAAGGGTTTTTGTCTTGGCGTCGACTTCACCTACGACACCTTTGTTTCCGATGAAGCGCCATTTGTGGATTTGCTTAAGGAGTGGATGTTATGAGGGAAAAGAAATATTATATAGCTCTCGATGATTTTGAGCGCAGGGTTGTAGTGAACTGCATGAATGAAATGCGCAGCAGAGCCACAGAAATCGTAAATCAAGATATAATTTATAACTAACCGAAGCACGGCGGCAGGGAAATTCAATTTTCTCTGCCGCTATGTTATTATAGAAATTTTCATAAACATATGTTATAATTAGCAGTGAATAAAATCATAAAGCGAGGAACTGCACTTGATAAAATATCTAAAGAAAATTCGTATTATAAATCTGCTGATGCTGACGGTTGCTGGTATAGTAAATGCATTTGGTATTACTATTTTTCTTACTCCGGTAAAATTATATGACAGTGGTATCTCAGGAACATCGATGTTATTAGATCAAATAACACCTGAATATTTAACACTTTCCATTTTTCTTCTGATATTAAACATTCCTTTGTTTTTATTTGGTTTAAAAAAACAAGGGTGGCTTTTTACGGTCTATGCCATTTATACAGTGGCAATTTATTCGCTGTTTGCATGGCTTATAACCGATGTGTTTCCAATTGATGTAAGTATTGCTTCACCTCTTGCGGGAACCGACCTTTTACTTTGTGCTTTATTCGGCGGTGTAATATCTGGTATCGGTAGCGGACTTGCAATTCGTTATGGCGGTGCGATGGATGGTATTGAAGTTATGGCTGTTATCTTTGCGAAGAAGATTGGTATAACGGTTGGCACTTTTGTGATGATGTACAACGTCTTATTATATGTCGTTTGCGGAATTGTTCTCAAAAGCTGGATATTACCGCTATACTCAATTGTCACCTATGCTGCCGCATTGAAAACAATAGATTTTATTGTAGAAGGTGTAGACAGAGCTAAATCCGCTATAATTATAAACGAAGCACCCGAAGAAATATGCAAAGCTTTAAGTGAAGCCTTCGGTAGCGGCATGACGCACCTTGAAGCAAAGGGTGGTTATTCAAACAGAGATAAATCTATGATATATTTTGTTGTCAACAGATATCAAGTAATACGGATGAGAGATATTGTTCACGAAATAGACCCTTCTGCATATATTACCATCAGCGAAGTTGCTGATGTATTTTCTAACAACAATAAAAACAATTAAAAAAAGCCTTCATATACCTAACAAATATACGAAGGCTTTAAGTTTATATATGCTCAATTTTTATAAGACTTGTATTTCCGGATGTTCCACTCGTGTCTCCACCAGTAATAATAATTTTATCTCCTTTATTAAGTCCCAAGTCCGTTTCTGCTATTTTCTTTGCTGTGTAAAAAAGAACGTCAGTTGAACTGAATCTTTCGCACATAGCAGGGATAACTCCCCAAGAAAGCGAAAGCCTCCTGTAAGTACGTTCATCTGTTGTTAGACCGAGAATCGGTACGGTGGGACGGAATCGGGATACCATTCGAGCTGTCATTCCCGAAAGCGAACATGCAACAATTGCCTTGGCATCCAAATCGATCGCCATACCACAAGTTGAATGTGAGATAGCATCGACCGAGCTTCTAATTTTGAATTCAGCGTTATGAAAGCGCTTATTATAGTGAATATTACTTTCGGTAGTTTCTGCAATTTCTGCCATTACTTTCACCGATTCTATCGGATATTTGCCTGCTGCTGTCTCGCCCGAAAGCATAATCGCACTTGTCCCATCATAAACCGCATTGGCAATATCGGATATTTCTGCTCTTGTAGGTCTGGGATTTGAAATCATTGATTCGAGCATTTCGGTTGCAGTAATAACTCGTTTGCCGAGCAAACGACATTTAGTTATCAGTTTTTTCTGAATTGCCGGCAACATTTTGAATGGTATTTCAACGCCCATATCTCCACGAGCAATCATAATACCGTCACAAACTTCGAATATTTCTTCAATATTATCAAAGCCCGATTGATTCTCGATTTTTGCAATCAATTCAATATCATCGGCATTGAGTTCTTTAAGATAATTATGAACATCAATAAGATCTTGCTTCTTAGAAACGAAGGAACAAGCAATATAATCCACGTCATTCTGAACGCCAAAGGCAATATCCTTTTTATCTTGCTCAGAAAGATATTCCTGTTTCATCACTTTGCCGGGAAAACTCATGCTTTTACGGTCAGAAAGCTCTCCACCAGTTATAACACTACACTCGATATTTGTACCACTGATGTTTACAACTTCAAATACCAAAAGTCCATTGTTAAGCAAAATTGTATCGCCAACCGAAAGCTCATTTGGTAGATTGGGATAGCTTACAGCAACTCTTGTTTCATCCCCAATAATATCGTCCGAAGTAAAAACAAAATAATCTCCGTCTTTAAGCATAATTTTTTGATTCTTAAAGGTTTTTATACGATATTCAGGACCTTTTGTATCAAGCATAATTGCAATCGGAACTTTAAGTTCAGAACGAACTTTTTTAATAAGATCAATTATTCTCTGATGTTCATCGTGGGTACTGTGAGAAAAATTTAGTCTTGCCACGTTCATTCCTGCTTTACACAGTCCGGTCATTATTTCTTCGGTATCACTTGCCGGACCGATTGTACATACTATTTTTGTTTTGCGCATATTAACCTCCTGAAATTATATAGATTATTCTTCCACAACGGCATTGTTTTTAACTGCTTCAAAATCAGCTTCGATTTCTTTTGACGGAGACATTGTCATAAGTGATACTGCAATAATGCAAATTGATGAGAAAATAAAAGCTGGTAGCAATTCGTATATTGCAAAAACACCACCCAATTTAGAAATAACAAGTTTCCACAAAAATACCATACCTGCTCCACCGACAAAGGTAGACCAAGTCAATGCATAAGTTTGTATTGTTGTAACAGATGCAGGAATTGAAAAGCTTTCAATATCATATACAGTGTGAAATAAGTAATTGCACAGAGCTATAATGACCTCTTTAATTACAATGTGATTTACGGTACAGTATTGGAACGGCGATACATTCGTACCTGTCCAATTATAGCCTGTAATAGCACCATCGCCGGAAATTGTCAGCGTTTCGGTGATGGAATCCACGCCTCCTTGTGTGTAATATATACATATTATATATGCACCTTGTCAGACTTGATGCCGATATTGATTATCTTGACAATAGTGGTTGACAAAACCAAATTAACAGCCAGCTCGATAACAAAGTTAAGCCCTACAAATGATGTTACCATAAATGTGCCGGCATTGGGTACACCTGCCGCCGTTGCCCACTCTCTGATGGTGGGCATAAAGAACAGACAACATCCGATAAGGAATATACCTGTGTTGACCACCGGACAAGCAACGCCCGCTGTAATAACTGCTACCAGGCTGTTTTTCTTTTCTATCAGCTTGTACACGCTTGCCGCTGCAAGTCCTGCCAAGGTGCCCTTTGTCAATACTGTGACCACAGTACCGATGGGGTTGATAGCCAAAAATGTTCCTGCGTCGCCGGAAATCAATACTGTAACGCCAAATACGAGACCCAGCCAAGCGCCTGCGCCAATACCGTACAATGCTGCGCCGACAATCATGGGAGCAAGTACAAGGGTAATGGAGAACACACCCAGCTTGATGGCGCTGGCTACCAACTGCAGCACAACAACAATGGCGGTGAACAAACCGATTCCGACAATCTTTTTTGTGTTTGTTTTCATATTCAATTTTCCTTTCTGCTACTGTTCCTAAGCAAACACCGGCTCGAGAAAGATATTTTCCTCACGGATACAGTGCAAGAATATTATAATACTAAACAAAAAAAAGTCAACAAAAAATCCCCATCTCATAAGAGATAGGGATAGTCGAAGTCAATCAGTTATGACGGCGGTTGCGATTGTCTCTGCGGGGCTTGCGAGGAGCCTCGTCAATATCGTTTTCGGGTGTCATACCCTCGAGCTCGATAAGAGCGTCGCGGCGGGACAGATTGATTCTGCCCTGGTCGTCAATCTCGATACACTTTACGATGATGGAATCGCCGACATTGACAACATCCTCAACCTTTTCTGTTCTCTTGACATCAAGGCGAGAAATGTGTACAAGACCCTCTTTGCCGGGAGCAATCTCGACAAAAGCGCCGAATGTCATCAAGCGGGTAACAACTCCGTTGTAGAAAGCGCCAACCTCCGGGTCGGTAGCAATCAGTCTGACTACGCCAACGGCAGCCTCGCACTTGTCGGCGTCAATACCGGAGATGAACACTCTGCCATCCTCCTCGATATTAATCTTGACATCGTACTCTGCCTGAATTTCTTGGATAACCTTGCCGCCCTTGCCGATAACATCGCCAATCTTGTCAGGGTCGATGGTGAGAGTGTACATCTTTGGAGCGTAGGGCGAAAGCTCCTTGCGTGGCTCGCTGATAACAGGGAGCATAATCTCGTCAAGAATGTAATTTCTTGCCTTGTGAGTCTTGGCAAAAGCTTCCTTAATAATTTCCGGAGTAAGGCCATGCACCTTGAGGTCCATCTGGATAGCGGTGATACCCTTCTTGGTACCTGCTACCTTAAAGTCCATATCGCCGTAAAAGTCCTCAAGGCCCTGGATGTCAACCATGGTCATAAAATCGCCGTACACACCCTCATCGCCGGTAATAAGGCCACAGGAGATACCTGCTACAGGCGCCTTGATGGGTACACCTGCTGCCATAAGAGCGAGGGTAGAGCCACAGATTGAGCCCTGTGATGTGGAGCCGTTTGAGGAAAGAACCTCGGATACAACGCGGATTGCATAAGGGAACTCGTCAACTGACGGAAGAACAGGGACAAGCGCCTTTTCTGCCAATGCGCCGTGGCCAATTTCTCTACGGCCGGGGCCTCTGCTTGGCTTTGTCTCGCCTACTGAATAGGACGGGAAGTTGTAGTGGTGGATATATCTCTTTTCGGTCTGCTCATCAAGACCGTCAAGCTGCTGTGCGTCGTTCATTGGGCCAAGGGTTGCAACAGAAAGCACCTGAGTTTGACCTCTGGTGAACATACCTGAGCCATGAACTCTGGCAAGGAGGTCAATCTCTGCATTAAGAGGACGAATATCGTCGATACCTCTGCCGTCAACACGCTTGTGCTCGTCCTTTAGCCATGAGCGAACAACATGCTTTTGTACAAGATACATAATCTCGTCGAGCTTTGCTTCGCAGCCCTCAAAGCGCTCATCAAACTTTTCGTGTACAGCGTCGTAAATCGGGAGCAGAGCCTCGTCGCGGACATTCTTGTCGTCGGTGTCAAGAGCCTTCTTTACATCCTCGATACAGAAAGCCTCAATCTCTGCCATAATCTCCGGGTCGGGGTCGGATGACTCGTAAGCGAACTTAGGCTTGCCAACCTCATCAACAATACCCTGGATGAACTGAACAATTTTTTTATTCTCCTCGTGAGCAGCCATAATGGCGTTGAACATAGTGTCGTCATCGACCTCGTTAGCGCCTGCCTCAATCATAGCAACAAGGTCTGCTGTGGAAGCGACGGTGAGCACAAGGTCGGACACAGCTCTCTGCTCCAAGGTGGGGTTGATAACAATCTCGCCGTCAACAAGACCCACATTGACTCCGCTGATAGGTCCCGCCCAAGGAATATCGCTGATAGCAATTGCGGCAGATACGCCAATCATAGCGGTAATCTCAGGTGAGCAGTCAGGGTCAACTGACATTACTGTGGCAACAACAGAGCAGTCGTTGCGCAAATCCTTGGGGAACAGCGGACGAATAGGACGGTCGATGCAACGGGAAGTGAGAATTGCCTTCTCGGATGCCCTGCCCTCTCTCCTCTGGAATGAACCGGGGATACGACCTACCGAGTACATTTTCTCCTCATAATCAACACTGAGTGGGAAAAAGTCAACGCCCTCTCTGGGCTTTGCAGATGCAGTAACATTACAGAGTACCTCTGTGTCGCCGTATCTGGCAAGGATGGATGCGTTGGCAAGGCCTGCCATCTTGCCGGTCTCAAGTGTCAGCTTTCTGCCGGCAAGCTCTGTTTCCCATACTTTGAAATTCTTGAAAAACATAATTTTACCTCTCTTTTTTTATTTATATTCAAAGGAGGCAATAGTAATAAACTCAAGACACAAAATGCTGATTTATGCCCTCAATTTACTACTATTTGCGCGCCCCCTTTTAATATCTACGGTTACAATACAGTCAAAAAGGCAAGTGATACCACACGGCATCACCTGCCATAATTGATTACTCGGCAGCAGCTTCTTCTGTAGTGCCGCGCTCAAGAGTGTTACGGATACCAAGCTTAGCGATAAGCTGACGATACTCGTTAACATCCTTCTTGTAGATATAGGCCAAAAGATTTCTTCTGTGACCTACCATCTTGAGAAGACCACGACGGGAGTGATGGTCCTTCTTGTGAACCTTAAGGTGCTCGGTAAGCTCGTTGATTCTGTAAGTAAGAACAGCAACCTGTACCTGAGCAGAGCCGGTGTCACCCTCATGGATGGCAAACTCCTTCATGATTTCCTGCTTCTTTTCCTGTGTCATTTGTTTCACCTCATTTAATATTATTTGCAGATACGAAAAACACAGTAACGGGAAAGGTGATTCCTTTATTAAGGCTTGCACCCGCAACCGAGTATTTCGTTAAAGCAGAGAGATTATAACACATAAAGATTAATTTGTAAAGAGTTAATTATTATTTACTTTATTCATCGTACAACTAGGGACAGTCCCTGGTTGTACACAACTCCTTTTCAATATCTAAAATGATATCGCTCATTTTTACATCAAGAGCACATGAAATTTTATATAAAGTTTCCAAAGTCGGTTTTCTTTCGCCGCGTTCAATAGCAGATAAATGAGTGCGACCAATATCTGCAAGACCGCTTAAAACCTCTTGAGAAATCCCCTTTTTTCTTCGGAATTTATATATTGATTCACCTACTATTTTAGGATCTAATGAAGGAATAAACATAAAACCACCCTAGTTATAGTTTATGCTATTCAATTTCATTTTTTGTCTACATATGTTGACATTTTCATACTTATGTGTTATCATTGTCCTATAATTTTGAAATTTGAAAGGAGATAACAAAATGTCAAAAGAAAAGAAACCTATTTACAAAAAATGGTGGTTTTGGTTAATCATTATTATAGTTATAATCGGCATAGCGTCAATAGGTACTTCAGGAGATGAAGAAAATCCCTCAACAACCGTTTCAGTTAGTGACACCTCCGAACAGTCAAACAGCACAACAAAATCCACAACAACTACCACAACTACAACCACTGAACCGGATGTACCAATTGAATACAAGTCAGCATTAAAAAAAGCAAAGCTTTACAGTGATACAATGTATATGTCAAAGAAAGGTATCTACGACCAATTGACATCAGAATATGGCGAAAAATTTTCAAAGGAAGCCTCACAATATGCTATTGACAATGTTGAAGCCGATTGGAACTACAATGCACTTCAAAAAGCAAAAACATATCAAGACAGCATGTCTATGTCACCGGCGGCAATTCATGATCAACTAACATCTTCACATGGTGAAAAGTTCACTGAATCAGAAGCTGATTATGCAATTGAGCACCTTAATGATTAAATTCAATTTTTATAGAGAATTTTTTATACTTAATATATTCAAACACTTGTACAGCTGGGGACTGTCCCCGGTTGTACATTTTTTGTAATCAATAGATGATTGGCTTTGATAATACATGAATTAAATCGGCAAGATTAATTAAAAAAGATTGACAAATTAATTTTCTGTGTTATAATAATTTCGCCGCATATTATGGGCAGCAAGATGTACCTTGTGTACACGCCTATCGTAGCGAGACTTATAAAGGAGATTATACTATGTACGCAGTTATCGTAACAGGTGGTAAGCAGTACAAGGTTGCTGAGGGCGATGTTCTCTACATCGAAAAGCTGGATGCCGAGGCTGATGCAGAAATCACATTTGATGAAGTTCTGGCAGTAAGCAGCGACAAGGGCTTCAAGGCAGGCAAGGATTGTGCAAAGTCCACTGTTAAGGCTAAGGTTCTCAAGAACGGCAAGGGCAAGAAGATTACCGTCTTCACCTACAAGCCAAAGAAGAACGAAAAGCGCAAGATGGGTCATCGTCAGCCATACACAAAGGTTGAGATTACCTCTATCAAGGCATAATGATTAAGATTAACTTCAACAAGGTGAGCGAAGAATACACGGGCTTTGAATGCAAAGGGCACTCAATGAGCGCGCCCCACGGCGAGGATATTGTGTGTGCATTCGTATCCAGCGCATGCTTTATGGCGGCAAACACGGTTACCGATGTGCTGGGACTGGACGCAAGAGCAAAAGCAACCGACGGATATATGAGCCTGGAAATTAAGAACTCACCTACACCGGCGCAGGATATACTGAGAGGCTTGGTACTACACTTGACCGAGCTACAAAAGGATTATCCCGACAACATAAAAGTAACTATCACGGAGGTGTAACTATGCTTAAACTCGATTTACAACTTTTCGCACATAAGAAAGGTATGGGTTCTACCAAGAACGGTAGAGATAGTGAATCAAAGCGCCTTGGCGCAAAGAGAGCTGACGGCCAGTTTGTACTTGCAGGCAACATTCTTTATCGCCAGAGAGGTACTCACATCCATCCCGGCAACAATGTTGGTATCGGTAAGGACGACACACTTTTTGCACTTATCGATGGCACTGTTAAATTTGAGAAGATGGGCAAGGACAGAAAAAAGGTTTCTGTTTACCCTGTTGAGCAGTAATTAATTGCATAGCAAAAGGCGTATCATTGCGATACGCCTTCTTTATTATATTTGGTATATAAACAAAGTCAAACCTTTAACTTATCCACTATATCCCCAATCTCGTTTTTCAAATTCTGGAGCACCTGAATATTGGTTTCAAGCTCGCGATTAGCCTCTGCCAGCTGAATCTCCAAATTGTTGTTGATTAAGCTAAGGCGCTGGCACTCAAAGTCGGAATCATTGAGAGCTGCCTTGAGACGAGCATTCTCCTTTTTCAGTTGTTCTATTTCTTTATTTTTTTGGTTGAGGGGCATATCAGTCACCTAATAATACAATAGATTTTGCAAAGAGGCTACATAACGAATATGTAGCCTCAAATTGTTATGAATCGATGTCGGTATCCTTTTCGAAATAGCGTGAGCCAAGCCAATTAGTCTTGATTTTGTAACCGTCCTCTAATTCCTTAATCTTCTTTTCGCTATCGTCCTGTGCCAATGACTGCTGGGCAGCATGCTCCCATACCTTGAGGTCGCCTACGCCCTCAAAATACATAATGTGGTAGCCAAACTCAGTCTTGACAATATCGGTGTCTCCTGCCTTGCGGGCGCTGTCAAAGCACCATGCGTCAAATGAATTTACCATCTGGTGAGGAGTCACATTGCTGTAAAGACCGCCCTGGTTGGCATTACTGTCGGCACTGTTTTTCTTAGCAAGCTCGCCGAAAGCCTTGGAGGTCTTGTCGCCCTTCTTGTACTGGTCAAGAATATTCTTTGCTTTCTTGTATGCAGCGTCCCACTGCTTCTTTGTTGCGTCGGTTACGCTTTCGTCATCTTCTACATCCGGCTTGATAAGGATGTGTCTTACATCAACAACCTTTTGGTTGGACATATATACAGGCTTCAGAACATATACCACTGTGGTGGACACCTGCTTGATGTCTCCGGCTTTTCTGTCCTTGGAATAGAGCCAGTCAAGGTTAGGTGTCTTTTTGTCCTCGTTCTCTGTAGCAAGGGCAACACCCATATTCTTAAGTGTGGGGATTGTAATATCCTTGTAGGTGGTTTCCTCACTGTTCTTGTACTGGGCTTTGTCCCACTTGGAGGATGAATACTTGCTGGCAAGAGCCGCAAAATTGGATCCATCAGCCTTGAGGGCAGCCTTAAATGCCTTTGCGTCGTCCTCGCTGTCGCACTCAAACAGCTTTATGTCAACTGACTTGAGGTCGTAATAATTCTCTTTTTTGTATTCCTTATACTTATCATTGCTGTACTGCTGGTCTGCAAGCTTGTCGGATAGCTCTTGCTGATAATTTTCGGAAATGCAAACAATCTTGTACTCTCTGCGGAACACGCTCTCTGTTACGCCCTTGCCCATAGCTGCGGTAAGATAACCGCTGAGGGTAAATCCGTAGCCCTTTGCAGTATCCTCGTATTCCTTGAGGGTTTTCTTAAGCTCGTCCTTTTGCTCGTCAGTCATCTTTGGCTCCTTGCCGTCATTGGCAGCAACAGCCTCATAGTAGTAGAGATATGTATTCTTGATACTCTCTGCCACTTCCTCCTGCATATACTCGCTCCAGGTAACGGTCTTGCCGTCGTCGTTGGTAGTGGTCTGCTTTGAGAAAGGCTTGTCGAAGTCAACATTAAGATTTGCACCCTCAAGGTCAATGCCGTACTGCTCGTACTGACTCTTGGTGGACTGAATCTGGTTGTACTTCATAGCAAAATAATAGTTGTATGTGCTAACCTTAACGGCGTGCTTATTACCGTCGCCGTCGGTAATGGTGTATGCAGTGAATGTGCTCTGCGGAACGCCGAAGTAGCTGAGCAATCCCTTTCTTACTGCGCCGGTAGCAACATAAGTACAAAGAAGTGCAACCACAAGAACAACAGAAATCACAGCCGTGATGGCCTGCTTTGCCTTTCTTGCCATAGGGATGGTCATACCGTCCTTGCTGTTGGCAATACCCTCGCGCTGAGCAATAAGGTCGTCGCGCTGTCTGCGCAGCTTTTTCTTGCTTTTTTCGTCTGTCTCAGCAGCAATTTGCTTCTTTAGCTCCTCAATTTGCTGTGCAAGCTCTGCTCTCTTTGCAATCGCCTTTTCTTCCTTGGCGTCAAGCTTTGCTTGCTTTTTTGCTTCTCTTTCTTCTTTAGTCATATTTTTTCCCTCTGTAAGTTTATTAGCTTGTAATATTCTACACTATTCTGCAGTATATTACAAGATTTTTTTGTAATTAAGCCTGGGTTGTGTCCTGCTGGGTCTCGGCATCGGTATCCTCTGCAGCCTTTGGCTGAGCAACCTTTACCTTTTTCATACCGGAACGCTTGGTGATTTTTGCGTCATCATTAATTTTGTCCTGCTTTTCCTTAGAAACAGCGGATGCGCAGTCATATCTGTACTTTTCCTCATTGCTGATGAAAAACATAATATGATAGCCAAACTGTGACTTGACAATATCTGTGTCTCCGTATTTCCTTGAGCTATCGGTGGACCAGTCTTCAAAGCTCTTTACCATAGTACCGAGGGTAACACCGGAGCAAAGACCGCCGTATTTACCGGACTGACCGTTGGAGGTTGATTCTGTGTCATAGCTGTACTTCTCTGCCAGTTTTGCAAAGGTGTACTCTGACTTGTCTCCGGAATTGAACTGCTTGAGAATCTTTTCTGCCTTTTCCTTTGCTTCCTGCCACTCGGCGTCCGTATATTTTTCTTTCTGCTCCTCGGCATCCTTTTCGCCGGGCATAATAAGGATGTGGCGAACGGAATATACCTTTTGCTCATCAAGGCTGGGTTCCTTGGTTTTAAGGATTACATATACCATTTTGTTTTCGTCATCAACAAAGGTATTGCAATCGTTAACCTTTGTGTCCTTATTGAACAGCCAGTCCATAGCTTCCTTTACAAGGCCGGTCTCGCTCTTTGGGATTGTTACCTCAACCTGCTCTGCAAGCGCCTTTGCACAGGTCTCCTCATCCTCGTAGTAGCCTGACTCGATATAACTCTTGATAAGGTCCTCATATACATTGGGCACAAATTTCTTTATGTCCTTTACTGACTTGATTTGCTTAGCGCAGGCCTGTGCCTTTTTTAGTACAGAATCCTTGTTATCATCATCGTACTGGAACTGTAGATAACCGAAAGAAACATTCTTGAGGTCGTCCTCGTGCTTGGCGAAATAAGCGTCAATTTCCTTGTCTGTTGCTTTTGAATCAACCATTGCCTTGTAGTAATATGTCTCTGCAAGGTAGCATTGCTCAAGCATTTTTTTGAGAGTGGCAAGTCCGCAGTAATCGCCGTAATTGGTGGTGATATACTGGTCAACAGACATATCAACCTCGGCCGCAGACTCCTTGATAGAAGTGAGATTTTCGTTAACCTGTTTTTGCTGCTCCTTGGTAAGGGTGAGCCCGTCATTTACGGCAGCCTCATAATATGAGGTAATATACTTTATTTGATTAAGGGTTTCGTTTTGGAACAGCTTTTCCCAAGAAATCTTTTTGCCGTTTTCGTCAGTAGTATATTGGTTGGAAAAATCCTTACTGACATCCAAATCCTCATAATAGCCGTATTCTGCATAGTTAATGTAATTGTTAGTAATGCAGGAGTAATAGTAGTTGTACATACCGATTGATACATCGGTGTCGTTTACCGTGAGGGCAACATTGCCCGGATTCATCTGCTCGTTGGTATTTGGAAGAGCATAATAACGCCATCCCAAAATACCCAGAACACCAATAATAATCACCGTCATAACTCCGGCAATAACAAACTTGACAGCGTTACTGCTAAGTCCGCCTGATGACTGCGACTTGGAAGCGGAGGGCGCAGGAGCTGCAGTATTCTTTTTTTCCACAGGGCGGGGTGCAGAAGCCTGAACCTCGGCAGTATGCTGCGGAATTTGAATCTCATACTCATCACTCTCTACCAAGGTTTCGTCCAGAGTGCTTGCCTTTGCCTCAAATTCCCAATTATCGTTCTGCTCATATCCGGTTTCTGTCTTTGCCTCTTCGGCTGTGGTGGGCTCATCGGCGCTGTCAACAGATGGGTTAAGCTCCAATTCATTTTCGTTAAACTTATCGTCCATAGTTATACTCCTTATTAATTCAGTATAATATCTGTAATATTATACAATATATCAGAAGATAATGCAACACCTTAAATATTAAAAAAGCATTACAACCAACACGGCAGATTTTTGCACTTGCATAAAAACATTGTATATGGTATTATCAACTCACAGAAGTGATATTTGAGGAAATAATTATGTTACCAATAGCTAAAGAAAAGACCGACAGCAAGTTATTCTTGGGTCTTACAATAACCCTTGGAGCATCAATGCTTATGCCGGAGTACATTGCTCCTCTGTTTGTATTCGGACTGTATATTCATTTTATGAAGGTATTTAAGTCCAGCGGTCGTAATGCCCGCATGGGTGATGTGTGCAAGCTGTTTTTTGTATATACAGGATATATGCTGCTGTCATCTATATGGAGCGACCAGCATCTAATGTCGGCCCTGGTATCCCTGTTGTGGATGGGTTGTATGCTGAGTATGATACTGCTGGGTAACATTATCAACTCAGAAGAAAAGCTTAAGAGCGCAATCACGGCAGTCAATATTTCTGCAGGTATTATAGGACTGATGGCCATTGTATCTGTAGTAACATACAATATATTTATGTACGTGTATCATCATTATCACGAAAGAATATGGCTGTTCCCCAACCCCTTCTACTGGGAGCTGAACGATTTTGTGTTCGACCTGCTTCCCATTGAGGTTATCAATTACAAGTTCAGGTCCAGAGCGTCTGCAACATTTGATAATCCGCTGATACTGGCTACATACCTGGTTATTGCCACACCGTTTTGTGCATTCGGCTCAGTCTCTTTCAGGCGCAGCAAAAGCAGGAAAATCAGCAGAGTATGCCTGTTGCTGGCGCTGGGCGGTCTGGTATGCACATCCTCCCGCGGTGCATGCGTTGCAATAGCAGTTGCGTTTGTAATAATGCTGTTCAGCAACAAAAAGGTGTTCAAAAAGATTTTTCCGTTTTGCATATTACTGGCAGTCAGCGTTCCCGTTGTGCTGCTGCTAAGGTACCGAAACACAAAGGTTACCGACTTTATTGAATCCAACAGTCAGAGAGTAGGAATATGGAAGAGCTGCTGGCAAATGTTCCTTGACCGCCCTATAATCGGCATGGGCGCAGGCACGGAAAACATACACCAATCCCTAATCAACGAATACAACATCCCCAGAACTCACGCTCACAATCTGTTTTTGGAAATGATAGTTGAGGGCGGAATCATCGGAGGCATGTTTGTAGTCGCCATAGCCGTGCTCATAATCATCAATATCGTAAGGATATGCAAGGCGAAGGACGGCAAATACAGACATTACGGCTTTTTGTACATAGCCGGTCTTGCCGGATTTGTTGTGATGAGTACATTTGAGTTTACGCTGCAATCCGCAAAGGAGCTGATGATATTCTTCTTCCTGCTGGGATTCATCGAGGCAACATACCGTATCGCAACAGACAAAACACAGGTAGCTTCTGACGAAATTACGATAGTATATGAAGAAGTCCCCGACGATGAGGAAGTAAAGATTACGCAAACAGAGGAAGTAAAGATTACGCAAACAGTTGAATAAAAAATGGGCTGAGGAATCCTCAGCCCTCAGACTGTCGATAAAGTGGGTTGAACCACGCCAAATAATGTATAATATGTAACTGATTTCTGCATTTCTTGTGTAAATAGAGGTGTGTGCGATTTATCGCACTCGGAGAAATTGTAAAAGTGGCTTAGATATCTAATGATGAATCAAGCCACTTTTTTGCGTTTTTCGTTTTTGCATGGTCGGCAAGGCCGAGTCCATCTGTGGCAGAACACGCTACACAACTCATACCGGAAATCTTATATCTCATCATTAATCAGTTACCTCCGGTATAGTATAACAAAAAAATACACCACTGACCTGATGGCCAATGGTGTATATACAAGTGAAATTATGCCTGAGCAGGAGCACCTACCGGGCAAGCACCTT
>JAQXWS010000084.1 GCA_029225565.1 Eubacteriales bacterium | reverse complement strand
AGCCTAAAGAGGGGAAAGAATATGAACCATCGTAGCGATATATAGATTTGTAATCTAACGTACTATAACTGCTCCCACCTTCATACTTAAACACGTATACATCCCACCGACCGTCGCTGTCAGCGCGTGTAAAGGAAAAATCAATATTAACCTTTGCCGGCGAATTTAATGTAAACTTATACCAATCTTCATCTCCGCTATCCGTACAAACCCCATAAATAGTTGAATTCACAGGCACAGAATCCGCATATATATAGCTGTCATTATCCTCACTCTCATAATATGTTGCCGCATTTGCAGTTAAATTAAAGCCGGAAATAATGCTGATAAGCATTACAAACGATAAAAAAATTGATATTCTCTTCTTCATAATAAAACTCCTTTGTAATATTGTAACATTATTTTAAACCACTTATGGTGTAATGTCAATACACTACATTTAGTGTATTGTAATATAAATTACAAACAATACAATTGAGAGTGATTTTTTGAAAACATATATTGAGATAATACGGGATTTGAGATAGGATAACGATAAAACACAAAAGGAAATTGCCAAATATTTAGGCACCACACAGCAGGTTTATTCAAGATATGAAAAGGGCGAAAACGAAATACCCGTAAGGCATATTGTTGCCCTTTGCAAATACTACAATGTAAGTGCAGATTATATATTGGGTTTAAAATAAAAGCCGTTGACGATTTTACACGCCAACGGTTTTAAATTATTCTTTAATAAGCACATTTTCGATTGCACCATAATAGACATAATGATAGTCCTTTTCGGGATACCATTTGGAATCAATAGTATCGTCAAGAAACTGGGTGGGCTCCATTTTTGACACAGCCATCTTTTTGCAAACAAGGACAAGCTTCGCCTCATCAAAATAAGGTGCCTCCCGGTCGAATACAGGAGTTAAGCCGGTAGCCTCGGTCTTGTTGCAATCCCTACCACTCTTGCTGCCGCAAACGGAATGAATGGACTTAAGCTCAGGCGGATAGAAAGACAGAGTAAAGTAATCGTTGCTGTCGATAAATTCCCTTGTATAACGCTGAGGACGAATATAAATTGTGGCACAATCCCTGCCCCAAAGCTCGCCTATTGCACCCCAGGATACGGTCATTGTGTTGTATCCGGCCTCTGTGCCGGCAGTAACGAGTCCCCATTGGTTAGCCAGCAGGTCAATGCCGTTTTCCTTTATCTCTGTTGCCTTAATTTCCTTAAACATAATATCGCCGTCCTAAAACATATTTTACTAAAATATTATAGCATTGTATCGTAATATATGCAAGAAAAAAGAGCAAACCCGAAGGTCTGCTCTTTCTATTACGGTAAACTAAATTACTTAAGCTCAACGCCTGCACCGGCTGCAACAAGAGCTTCCTTAAGTGCCTCAGCGTCAGCTGCCGGCATAGCCTCCTTAACAGTTGCAGGAGCACCGTCAACGATAGCCTTTGCTTCCTTAAGGCCGAGACCTGTTGCCTCACGAACAGCCTTGATAACCTGAATCTTGTTAGCGCCTACATCTGTAAGAACTACATCGAACTCAGTCTTCTCTTCTGCTGCTGCAGCGCCGCCCTCTGCCGGAGCTGCTGCTACTGCTACTGCTGCTGCAGTAACGCCAAATGTCTCTTCGATTGTTTCCTTAAGCTCTTTGAGCTCGAGAACTGTCAACTCTGCAATTGAATCAACAATTGCTGTAATCTTTTCTGATGCCATAATTATTTTCCTCCGTTAAAATAGAATTGAATTAAAGATAAATTACTCAGCTGTTTCCTCAGCCGGTGCTTCTGCAGGTGCCTCCTCTACAGGAGCAGCCTCCTCTGCAGGAGCTTCCTCTGCTACCGGTGCTTCCTCTACCGGTGCGGTCTCCTCTGCAGGAGCCTCCTCAGCAACCGGTGTAGCGCCACCCTTTTCCTCAAGGGCGCCAACAGCACGAGCGATACAAGCGATAGGCTCTACAACCACGCTTGCGATAGTAGCAAGAAGTGTCTCTCTTGATGGCAGCTTAGCGAGAGCGATAACCTCTTCGTTGGCAATGATAGCGCCGTCAAGATAACCAGTCTTGATGTTGAAGTTGTCGTGTGACTCGGCATACTTGTTGAGAATGCGAGCAGCAGCAACATAATCATCTGCGCTGGTAGCAACAGCAGTTGTACCCTCTACTACTGAATCTTCGATTGCAAGGCCTGCTTCCTCAGCGGCACGCTTGAGGATTGAGTTCTTGACTACGGTGTACACAACGCCTGCTTCACGCAACTCTCTTCTGAGGTTGGTGTCGTCCTCAACATTGATGCCCTTGTAGTCAACAACTACGCCTGCACAAGAATCCTTAAGTCTTGCAGTAAGGTCAGCAACTTGCTGCTTTTTCTTTTCAAGAACTACTGTACTTGGCATTTATTAGTTTACCTCCATAATTATTTGCCACAAACGAATGTGGACTTTATGGCTGTCTATCCAAATCAAAAAGTGCATCCCCAAAACGAGGATGCACAACATTACATAATTACACAAAAAGTGCCATATAATGCTCATTCCTCGGTAGGCGACAATGCTTATGTCCATGGGACACCTACTGTCTTTGGTTGAACAGCGAGTGTATTATAGCACAAGGGTTAGCCCTTGTCAATACCTATTTTATTACTCAGCAGAAGCAGCAGAACCAACCTTGTTAGGGTTAATCTTGATGCCGGGGCCCATTGTTGAAGCAACTGCACATGACTTGATGTACTGACCCTTGGAAGCCTCAGGCTTTGCCTTGATTACAGCGTCAAGGAGAGCGTTGAAGTTCTCGAGGAGCTTGTCTGTGCCGAATGATGCCTTGCCGATTGGGCAGTGAATAATATTTGTCTTGTCAAGACGGTACTCAATCTTACCGGCCTTAGCCTCTTGTACAGCCTTGGCTACATCCATTGTTACAGTACCTGCCTTTGGTGAAGGCATAAGGCCACGAGGACCGAGAACCTTACCGAGACGACCAACGAAGCCCATCATATCAGGAGATGCGATAGCTACATCGAAGTCCATCCATCCGCCCTGAATCTTGGTAACGAGGTCTGCATCGCCAACAAAGTCAGCGCCTGCATCCTGAGCAGCCTTAGCAAGGTCGCCCTTAGCAAATACTGCTACTCTTACATCCTTACCGGTACCGTTTGGCAGTACTACTGCGCCACGAACCTGCTGGTCAGCGTGACGGGAGTCAACGCCCAGGCGTACATGAACCTCGATAGTTTCGTCAAACTTTGCCTTTGCTGTCTGGATAGCAAGGTCAAGTGCTTCCTTTGTAGTGTAAAGATTGGTGCTGTCAATCAGCTTTGCACCATCTGTATATTTCTTTCCATGTTTCATAATTAATTACCTCCAGTGGTTAAATCGGATTTTCCTCCCACACGGGGAATTAGTCTTCTACAACTACGCCCATGCTACGAGCTGTGCCGGCGATCATTGACATAGCTGACTCAAGTGATGCTGCGTTAAGGTCCTTCATCTTTGTCTCTGCAATCTTTTGGATGTCAGCCTTAGAGATGGTAGCTACCTTTGTCTTGTTAGGAACACCTGATGCCTTGTCAATACCGCAAGCCTTCTTGATAAGAACAGCTGCAGGGGGTGTCTTTGTAACGAATGTGAAAGAACGGTCCTCATATACTGTGATAACAACAGGAATGATAAGACCCTTGTCGTCCTTTGTACGGTCATTAAACTCTTTTGTAAAAGCAACAATGTTTACACCGTGCTGACCAAGTGCCGGTCCGACTGGTGGTGCCGGTGTTGCTCCGCCGGCAGGAATTTGTAGTTTGATTAAGCCTACTACCTTTTGAGCCATTATTTTTTCCTCCTAAAATGTGGTATTTGGCGGAGAAGAAATCTCCTCCCACTCACACTCCAATATAAATATTGGGGCATGGTAAAATGCAGCAATGCTGCGAATTACTGAAATTAATCCTTGACCTTTTCCAGCTGGTCAAGTTCAAAGTCAACAGCAGTCTCGCGGCCAAACATGGATACGATAACCTGCACGCTGTTGTTTGCTGTATCTATACTCTCGACAGTACCCGAGAAGCCCTCAAGCGGTCCGTCGATAACATTGACGGTGTCGCCTACCTCGTAAGCAACCTCAACGCTAACCTTCTCTACACCGAGGCGGTCAATCTCTTCCTTGGTGAGAGCAACAGGCTTACCCTCCGGTCCGACAAAGCCTGCGCAGCCCCGTGTGTTGCGTACTACATACCAGGTCTCGTCGGTCATAACCATCTTTACAAGAATATAGCTGGGGAAAATCTTGCGTTCTACCTCTTTCTTGGTGCCGTCTTCCTTAATCTCAACTACTGTTTCGGTAGGGATAACGATGTCCTGAATGAGGTCTGTCATATTTTGATTTTCCACCTTAATTTTAAGGTCGCTGGCAACTTTGTTTTCGTAGCCGGAAAATGTATGTGCGACATACCATTTTGCTTCTTCCATAAAAGCCTCCTTAATTACTCGGCTGCTTTAGTTGTGGAAGTTGCAGCTGTGGTATCAGCCTCTGTAGTATCTTCCAAAGCCGCTGCTGTTTCGCTCTCTGCTTCTTCAACGGTGGTTGTTGTTGCAAGGCTCTTGATGCCCTTCATACCCTGTGTAAGGCCAAGGTCAACAACATAGATAACTACACCTACTATAAGGATAACAACCAGAACAACGATAGTGTTCTTCCATACCTCTTTTGCGGTAGGCCAAATTACCTTCTTGCCTTCTTTACCAACACTCTTGAAGTATGCTGCCATTGACTTGAAAGGATTCTTCTTAGCTTTTTTGTCGTTAGACTTTTTTGCGTCAGCCTTCTTAGTCTTCTTTTCGTCAGCCATTATACTTCCTCCGTTACTTTGTTTCTCTGTGAAGTGTGTGCTTCTTACAGAAACGACAATACTTGTTCATCTCAAGTCTGTCAGGTGTGTTTTTCTTGTTTTTCATTGTGTTGTAATTGCGTTGTTTGCATTCAGTGCAAGCTAATGTAATCTTAACTCTCATTTTGGCACCTCCTAATTAATTTCGATAACAATCTCCCTCGTGCTGTCTGGATTCGCAACGCTTACGAACCTGTCGAAAACAGGGCACAAAAATAAAACCCTTTTTACGAGGTACAAAGACTATACCACAAATGTCAATCAATGTCAAGGTTTTTTTGATGTGAAAGCCCCGCAAAAAACATATTTGGAGCATTGTATATATAAGTGATAAAATTTATGTTGAAATTTATTTATAATGTATTATAATATATATACAATTTTATTACAACAATTTATTCGCATACAGGGAGAATAATATGAAGGCGGTAATAATCGGTGGCGGTGCTTCAGGCATTGCGACTGCTGTCAGAATAAAACAGAACAATCCTAACCTTGATGTGACAGTGCTGGAACATCTTGATGATATATTGAAGAAAATTCACGCAACAGGCAACGGCAGATGCAACATTGCAAACAAAAACGCCGAGCACTACAACGAGGTGCTTGAATTCTTGAATTCCCTGGGTATTGTTTTGCGTGAGGACGAATGTGGCAGAATGTATCCGTATTCTCTTCAAGCCTCAACTGTTGTTAAAGTGCTCAAGAACCAATGCGACGAACTCGGCATAAATATCGTGACCGAATGTGAAATAAACAGAGTTGAGCATTTTGGTGACGGATTTTATGTTTACACAAACAAAGGTGTGTTCGACTGTGTTACCCTTGTGCTCGCTACGGGTGGCAAGGCGCAGAAAACACTCGGCTCGGACGGCAGCGGATACGATTACGCAAAGGCTCTCGGTCATTCAATCACCGAGCTTTCCCCTGCTCTTGTTCAGCTCAAATCGTCAAACAAGAATTGCCGTTCGCTCAAAGGCACAAGAACAAAATGTCTTGTTAAAATCGAAACCGACGGTGAGATTTTGGGTGAAGAATACGGCGAATTATTGTTTACGGACTACGGTCTTTCGGGAATCGTTGTGATGAACCTTTCAACCCTCATCAACGACAAAAGGCTTCAATCCGGACAGGACAAAGCTGTTGCAATCATCGACTTTGTTCCCGAAATGAGCGAAGAACAGCTTGTGGCTCACTGCGAAAAATTCCATTCCTTTGACGGAATACTACCGTTGAAACTTGCAACAATAATTGAAAAGCAATCGGGCGGTGACATCCAAAGAGCCGCAAGGTGCATCAAAAATCAGCGAATAATCATCACAGGCACAAAGGGATACGAATTTGCCCAAATCACGAAGGGCGGAGTTCCAAACAGCGAGTTGACAGATGAAAACGAATCAACACTTGTGCCGTTCCTTTACATAGTAGGTGAACTGACCGACAATCAATTTGAATGTGGCGGTTTCAACCTTACATACGCATTATACAGCGGACTGAACGCCGCAAACAGTATTACAAAAAGATTAACATTGAATAACTATGATAAGAATTAACGAAATAAAATTATCGCTTGACGATGACGAGGCTCTCCTCAAATCAAAGGCGGCAAAGACCTTAAAAATAAATGAAAAATACATCACAAATCTGACGATATTCAAAAAGAGCGTTGACGCTCGACGCAAGGATGATGTTCATTTCACATACAGCGTTGATGTGACAATATCGCTTGACGAGGAGCAGATTGTTGCAAAGTGCAAATCGAACAAGGCTATGATAGTTAAGCCTTACAAATACGAATTGCCTGCAAACAACAGAGACTCACAATTCCGTCCGATTGTTGTCGGCTTCGGTCCGGCAGGAATGTTGGCAGGGCTTATACTTGCACAGGCAGGAGCACAGCCGATTATCATCGAACGAGGCAAGGACATTGACGCAAGACAGCGTGATGTAAACGAATTTTGGACAAAGCGCAAGCTCGATGAAGAAAGCAATGTTCAGTTCGGTGAGGGCGGAGCAGGCAC
>JAQXWS010000083.1 GCA_029225565.1 Eubacteriales bacterium | reverse complement strand
CCAGTATTACCGCAAACCTTACCTGACCGGATTTTTTGCCGGATGATATATCCTGATAATTGCGTTCAGGTGCCTTTACCTCCGATAAAAGAACAAATCCGTCGTCGGCATCACACTTTGCTCCGCAATGGGGACAAACCTTAACATCATTTTCCAAATATTCAAGACAATTCAGACATCTCTTCATAATCCAAACCTCATAAATAATTCAATCATAATATAGCACCTTTTTTCTTAATTCTCAACATATTTAATTATTGTTTACATTGGATTAATAATTTTATACAAAAAAAGGCGTACCGAAGTACGCTACAGCGTGTAGAAAAAAGTCAAATTATAAATATTCGCATGCCGGCAGACTTCGAGAAATGGGATTGAATTTCGTTTTCTTGCGAGGGAAGATGTACGATGGTACCTCGACTGAGCAAAAAACGAAAAACGCCAAAAGTGGCTTAGACATCTAATGATGAATCTAAGCCACTTTTACAATATCCACAAGTGCGATAAATCGCACCCACCTCTATTTACACAAGAGAGGCAGAAATCGGTTACATATTATATTATTTGGCGTGGTTCAACCCACTTTATCGACAGTCTGAAGCGTACCGAAGTACGCCGTACATATACTATTCCATGGCTTGCAGCAAGCGGTTAATGTCCTCGCTACCTGCCAATCGGTCACAAAATGCAGTGGCATTGCCGCAAACGCTTGCCAATCGCAAAGCGTAGCGATAATCACCACTCCTGATATACCCTGCCAAAAAACCTGCCACCGTGCTATCTCCGCAGCCGGTGGTGTTTCTAACCTTGCCGTCAATAATCGGCTCAAAATTTGCCTCACCGTTGCCGTCCAAAAGCAGCATTCCCCGCTTGCCCATACTCACCAGCACATTCTCGGCTCCCATACGCTGTAATTCCAAAGCGCCGCCCACAATATCGTCACGAGTGTTCATACTCCTGCCAAAAAAATCCGCCATCTCATGATGATTGGGCTTAACCAAAAAGGGATGATACCCCAGCAACGACTTGAACGGATTGCCGGTAGTGTCCACAATCAGCCGTATATTGCGCTTGCCCAAAGCGCTGAAAATTCTGTCGTAGGCGCTCTCTCCCATAGAAGACGGAATACTGCCTGCTAATACAAGATAGTCACCGTCCTTTATATCCTTGAGCTTTTGAATAAGCTCCTGCTCATTTCTAAGTGTTACCGAGGGCCCACGGGTATTGATAACCAAGTCGGCAGCGCCGGTCAACTTTACATTAATTCTGGTGTCCGACTGTATTGTAACAAAATCCGTATCAATGTGCTGATTCTCCAACAGGGACAGCAGCTTGCTGCCACTGAATCCGCCTACAAATCCCAACGCCCTGCTTTCCACACCCAAGCGCTGTAGCATAACGCTGACATTAATTCCCTTGCCGCCAAAATCAAGATGAGTGCTTTCTGCCTGCTGAACATCGGCAGATATTTCTCCCACCTTCATATAATAATCCAACGCAGGATTAAGCGTAACGGTAAAAATCATAAAATCACCCGTTACTATTATAAACAAAAAATCCACCGATAAACGGATAAACGGTGGATTAAAATTAACAATTACAGCAGAGAGGCAACCAGGTCACCCATTTGGGCAGTATTTACAGCCTCAAAGCCATCCTCGTAAATATCCGGAGTTCTGGCCTTTGTCAATGCGGTATCAACTGCCTTTTCTATAGCGTCGGCAGCCTGAATCTCGCCAAAGGTATATCTCAGCATCATTGCGCCGGAAAGTATGGTAGCCAAGGGATTGGCCTTGCCCTGACCTGCAATGTCCGGAGCCGAGCCGTGAATGGGCTCATACAATCCGAATGTACCCTCTGCCAATGATGCAGATGCCAGCATACCTATTGAGCCGCTAATCATGGACGCCTCGTCAGAAAGAATATCCCCGAAAATATTGCTGGTAACAATGGTGTCAAATTGGTTTGGATTGCGAACAAGCTGCATAGCGCAGTTGTCAACATACATATAGGAAACCTCTACATCCGGATAATCCGCAGCCGTTTCCTCCATAACCTTGCGCCACAATCTTGATGAATCCAGCACATTTGCCTTGTCAACGCAGGTTAGCCTTTTATCCCTCTTCATTGCATACTCAAATCCGGCAACGACAATTCTCTTTATCTCGGGATATGTATAACGCTCGGTATCGTATGCTCCCACAACTCCGTTTTCCTCATAAGTGCCGCGGTCACCAAAGTATATACCACCGGTGAGCTCACGGACAATGAGAATATCGAGCCCGTCGCCGATAATCTCCTCCTTTATGGGAGATGCGGACTTAAGGGGAGCGAATATCTTTGCGGGACGGAGGTTAGCAAACAGCCCCAGGTCCTCACGAATTGCAAGCAGTCCCTTTTCCGGACGGTTGCTGCCCGGCTGATTGTCCCACTTAGGACCGCCTACGGCGCCAAGCAGTACTGCATCGCTTGCCTTGCAGGCATCGGCAGTATCCTGAGGATAGGGAACGCCTGTGGCGTCAATGGCACAGCCGCCGAGAAGACGGTAGTCGTAGTCAAAGGAAAATCCGAACTTCTCCCCTGCTTTGTCCAATACCTTAATACATTCGTCAACTATCTCCGGTCCGATTCCGTCGCCCTTGAGAACGGTAATCTTGTAACTATTCATATCATATCCTCCTAACAAACATCAAATATACCCGGCATTGTGTCATCACGGTAAACATCGTCCTGGTCGCGATTGATGGCACAGATAATGCCCTTCATACAGGCGTAGCCTATATTGTGACTGACACCTATACCAAAAATATCCTTGCCCTTCGGCGTCTTGAGGTGGATATAACTGATAGCCTTGGAATCGGAGCCGACAGAAATAGCATGCTCATCATAGTCAACAAAGTCATACTCACGAAGCTCCGTCTTATTCATAGCGTCGCAAAATGCGGCAACAGGGCCGTTGCCGTGACCCTCAATAGAAACAGGGTCGTTATCCTTATACTTTAGTGTGCCGGTAAAGTGAACCGAGGTGAGGTAATCCTCCTCATTCTTTTCTTCACTAATCTTGTAGTTAACCAGTCTGTATGGGCCGGCAACATTTCTGTATTCCTTTTGGAAAAGGTCAAATACCTCGTCAGGAGTAATCTCTTTGCCTTTTTCGTCACAAGCCTTTTGCACAATAGCGCCGAACTCGGGGTGCATTGCCTTTGGCATCTTAATGCCGTAATTATTTGCAAGAATAAAGGCTGTACCGCCCTTGCCGGACTGAGAGTTGATACGAATAATAGGCTCGTATTCTCTGCCCACATCGGCAGGGTCAATAGGAAGATAAGGTACTTCCCAAAGGTCTGTACCGCTGTCCTCCATATAAATTTTGCCTTTGTTGATAGCGTCCTGATGCGAGCCGGAAAATGCAGTGAACACAAGCTCGCCGGCGTATGGCCAACGGGGGGGAACCCGCATCTTTGTGCAACGCTCATAAACCTCTTTAATCTTGTTAATATGGTGGAAGTCCAGCTCCGGGTCAATGCCCTGAGTCCACATATTCATGGCAAGAGTGATGACATCCACATTGCCGGTACGCTCGCCGTTGCCGAACAATGTGCCCTCAACTCTGTCGGCGCCTGCCATCAAGCCAAGCTCGGTAGCCGCAACGCCCTCACCGCGGTCATTGTGGGGATGAAGTGATATAATAGCCGCATCCCTGTTTGGCAAATGACGGCAAAAATACTCAACCTGGTCTGCATAATAATTTGGTGATGCACACTCAACGGTATTTGGCAAGTTAAGAATAATAGGATTCTCCTTGGTAATATGCAAAGCCTCCATAACCTGACGGCAAATCTCCACAGAATTGTCAACTTCGGTCTGGGAGAATGACTCCGGAGAATACTCAAAGCGAATATTCATCTCGGGGTGAATCCTCTTTTGCTCCTCGGTTAGGTCATATATCAGCTTTGCGCCGTTGATTGCAATATCGATTACGCCCTGCATATCTGTCTTGAATACGACCTTACGCTGGAGGGTTGAGGTGGAATTGTAAAAATGCACGATAACATTCTTTGCGCCCTCAATGGCCTCAAATGTCTTTTTGATAAGATGCTCCCTGGCCTGAACAAGCACCTGGATTGTAACATCATCGGGAATGTAACCGCCCTCAATCAGGGTGCGCAAAATCTCGTAGTCGGTGTCGGATGCAGACGGAAATCCAACTTCAATCTCCTTGAATCCTACATCAATGAGAGTCTGGAAAAACTCCAACTTTTCCTGCAAATTCATGGGGTCAACAATGGATTGGTTGCCGTCACGCATATCCACTGAGCACCACACCGGTGCCTTTGTAATCGGGGTGTCAGGCCATGTTCTGTCGGGAATATTCACCGGCTTGAACGGTCTGTACTTTTTGTAGCCTGAGTTCATAATAATCTCCTTTCAGTTTTGTAGGAGCATAACAAAAGCCCCCACACACGGTAATGTATAGGGGCGTAATTATCACGCGGTACCACCCTACTTCGGCAGCGAGCTGCCCTTTAGCATCAAACAATGCCTCAGCCTTTAACGGAAGCTACCCGTCTGTCCCTATTAATTACTATTCAGGACAGCGACTCAACAGAGAGCTATACATTAGTCATTCTGTATCGGCTCGCACCAACCGCCGACTCGCTGAAACTAAAATGAAAAATCTTTTTCTGCGTCACAGTCTTTTTTGGGTACTGTTATTTCAGTAAGAATATTATAGCAAATTATATTTTTTTGTCAAGTGTTTTTACAGCTTAGAATATCCGTAGCCGTTACTGATGGCGTCAACCGGCATGCCCTGTCGGCAAAGCTCACAATTATGAGCCGGGTATGCCACATAGCCGGGAATATCGGATTGGTCAAAAATGGAGTCAACCTCTATGCCGCCGATGTTGTCCTGCATACTGAACACGCTGGATATACCCACGGTGTTGCCGCCATAGTATGCAACGCTCTCCATCGCTCTCTCCACAGTTCTGCCGCTGGTGATACAGGATATGAGAATAACA
The DNA here is from genome assembly GCA_029225565.1 of Eubacteriales bacterium. Taxonomy (GTDB): domain Bacteria; phylum Bacillota; class Clostridia; order Oscillospirales; family Acutalibacteraceae; genus Eubacterium_R. The sequence goes on along the minus strand of JAQXWS010000083.1, from coordinate 18,250 downwards.
ACATTCTTGCCGGTAATCATACGGCGCAGATTGTCACGGAAGATAAGATTGCCTGCCGCATCATACTCCGAGCCTACGACATATACGGAACCGTCGGGATTGGGTCTCATCATATTGGGACGGGACAGCTCATGGGCAAGATAGGCGCCCAAGGTCTGGGTCTCGTAAAGGCACAGCACGGTGTCAACATCGGTCATTGTGTTGTTGTAATACTCTGCCAACAGCATAGCCGCATCAACGGACACATTGTGATTGTGCTTGACATCCGATGTTCCCACATAATAATTGATGTGGTTGTTGGAAGAAATAAAGTGACCCCTCATAACATGAATAAATACACGGTCACTTCTCTGGCTGGTAATAGTATAAATTTCGCTCATATATCATTGCCCCTTTTTGTTTAATTCTACATTAATTACTTGCATTTTTCAATAAAAAAACAGCACAAAAAAATGTGCTGTTTTTTGTGCTATTTGACATTGAAATTATTTTTTGCACGCTCTGGCGATAGCCTCCTCAAAGGTTTCTATCTTATAGCCGTTGCCGTCGCAATCAATATCCTCTGTAAGAATCTGCACAGTATCAACCAGTGCCCATATCTCTGCAGCAATGGCACCGAGTCCAAAGAAGAATGAGCCTACAACACATATCAAAAGCTGTGTCAGGAACTTGGACTTATTGCCCAGATACAGATTGTGAATACCCAGCATGCCCAGTGTTGCGCCGAGAATAACTGCTACATACTTTTTCTTAATCTTGTAGCCGTCGGGATAATCGGTGCTGGGCGCCGGCTTGTAATCCACAGGCTGAGCATAGTAGTTTTGGTTAGGTGCGCCGGCAAAGGGCGGTTGGTTAAAATCGGGTGCGTAATATTGATTTTGCTGTGGGTTTGCATAATAATATTGGTTGTTGGTATCCGGCTCTTCTGCTACAGGCTCCTCTGCCAAAGGTTCCTCTGTCACAGGCTCCTCTACCGCAGGAGCTTCTGCTACAGGTTCCTCTGCTACAGGAGTTTGAACAACAGACTCTTCTGTAACAGGAGCATCGTTTTTTGGTAATGCTGTGCAGGTGCAAACCTCATTCTCAGCCAACTCTCTTCCGCAATTCGGACAAATCATAAGTATATACCTCCTTATTTCTTTAGTTAAATTATACTTCCATATCACCGTTAAGTCAAACAAAAATTGTGTAATCCGTAAAAATACAGCAATATAGAAATTAATACATAATTGCTATTGAAATAGATTTTTTTTAGGTATATAATATACACAAAATTCGTACAATATTAGGAGTATGGTATGAACAAATTTATGGACAAGGACTTTCTGTTGGACACGCAGACGGCAAGGGAGCTGTTTCACAGCTATGCCGAGAATATGCCAATATGCGACTACCATTGTCATTTGAGTCCAAAAGAAATATACGAAAACAAGCAGCCGTCGGACATAAGCCAGCTATGGCTGTCAGGTGACCACTACAAGTGGAGAGCAATGCGTTCCTGCGGTGTGGAGGAAAAGTATTGCACCGGCGACGCAACCCCAAAGGAAAAATTCCTTAAATTCGGCGAGACCCTGCAGTACTGTATTGGCAATCCGTTGTATCACTGGGCGCATATTGAGCTCCAAAGATACTTCGGTATTGACACACCGCTAAACAAAGCGACTGCCGAGGATATTTACGACCGCGCCAACGAAGCTATTGCTCAGGGCGACTTTAGGCCGCAGGCATTAATCAAAAAATCCAATGTAAAATACATTTGCACCACCGATGACCCCATAGACGACCTAAAGTACCATAAACTGCTAAGGGAAGTTGAGGACTTTGACTGTACCGTACTGCCGTCATACCGACCCGACAAGGCGCTCAACATTCACCTGGAAGGCTTTGCCGACTACATCAAGACTCTGGGTGAGGTTGCAGAAACGGAAATCAAATCCTACAAGGATGTAATAGCTGCCCTACTCAAAAGATGCGACTACTTTCATACCGTAGGGTGCAGAGTCTCAGACCAGGCATTTGAGTATGTTCCGTACAGCATTGCCCCGGAGGAGGAAATCGAGACCATATTCCAAAAGGCAATGGCAGGAGAAACAATTACCGCCGAAGAAAGCGACAAATACAAAACTCCTATTCTGCTTGCACTGGGCAAAAAATATCATCAACTGGGTTGGGCAATGGAAATACACATCGGTGCTATCCGCAACAATTCAACTCGTATGTTCAACAAACTGGGTCCCGACACAGGCTTTGACTCGGTTGGGGATTGCGAAATTGCTATTACCCTGTCCAAATTTATGAATGAGCTGGATATAACCGACCAGCTGCCGAAGACCATTCTCTTTAACCTAAATGACAAGGACAATACTGTGCTGGCAACTATGCTGGGCAACTTCCAAAGCGCCGAGGCAGACAGCAAAATACAGTTTGGCCCTGCGTGGTGGTTCCTGGACACTATGGACGGTATGACCAACCAGATGAAATCCCTCGGCAATTTGGGTGTACTGGGCAAATTTGTGGGTATGGAAACTGACTCACGCTCCTTTACATCATACGGCAGACACGAATACTTTCGCCGTATTATGTGCCGACTGCTTGGCAGATGGGTTGAGGACGGCTGGTATGCCTACAACAAGGATATTCTAAAAGAAATTGTCCAAGGCATATCTTACAACAACGCAATAAAATACTTTGATTTTTAATACGGAGGACATTATGAATCTTAATCTGAGACCAAAAGAAGAATGCACTTTTGACGAAATTTCGCTGGGCGAAATCATGCTCAGGCTCGACCCGGGAGAGGGCAGAATAAAGACTGCCCGTTCATTCCGCGCCTGGGAGGGCGGCGGCGAGTACAATGTTGCCCGCGGACTGCGTCGCTGCTTTGGGCTAAAGACCTCTGTGGTTACTGCATTTGCCGACAACGAAATCGGCTATCTTATGGAAGACCTTATTCTGCAGGGCGGTGTGGACACATCCCTTATCAAGTGGATGCCCTACGACGGTATCGGACGTACGGTACGCAACGGCATCAACTTTACCGAGCGCGGATTCGGTATTCGCGGCGCTGTGGGAGCATCCGACAGAGGCAATACTGCAGCATCCCAGCTTAAGCCGGGAGACATTGATTGGGACTACATCTTTGGCACACTGGGTGTACGCTGGCTGCACACCGGCGGCATTTATGCTGCGCTGAGCGAGACTGCCGCACAGGTAGTAATCGAGGCTGTAAAGGCGGCAAAAAAATACGGCACAATCGTATCCTACGACCTTAACTACCGCCCGTCATTATGGAAGGGCATCGGCGGACAGGCTAAGGCTCAGGAGGTTAACAGAGAAATTGCAAAGTATGTTGATGTTATGATTGGCAACGAGGAGGACTTTACTGCCTCCCTTGGATTTGAGGTAGAGGGCAATGACGCAGACCTAAAAGAGCTGAACATGGACGGCTACTACAAGATGATAGAGACCGTAACCAAGGCATATCCCAACTTCAAGGTAATCGCTACCACACTGCGCACAGTAAAAACCGCTACTGTTAACGACTGGAAAGCAATCTGCTGGGCTGACGGCAAAATCTACAACTCGCTGGAATACCCGGGACTGGAGATTATGGACAGAGTCGGCGGCGGCGACAGCTTTGCATCAGGTCTTATCTACGGTCTTATGACCTACCAAGACGCCCAAAAGGCAGTAAACTACGGCGTTGTTCACGGCGCGCTGGCTATGACCACACCGGGAGACACATCCATGGCATCCCTCAAAGAGGTAGAGGCCAAGGTAAACGGCGCAGGCGCCAGAGTACAAAGATAACAGGAGGATAACATAATGGCAAACAAGATTGAAACCCTTGCAAAAATCCAAGAGGTCGGTATAGTAGCAGTTGTTCGTGCTACATCCATCCAGCAGGCAGAAAAGATTACCGATGCCTGTATCGCAGGCGGCGTTGCTGCCATTGAGCTTACATTCACAGTACCTCACGCAGACAAGCTGATTGAGGCCATGAGAGAAAAATACAACAACGGCGAAATCATCATCGGCGCCGGCACGGTTATGGACGCTGCCACAGCAAGAATTGCAATTCTCGCCGGTGCAGAATACATTGTTGCTCCGTATTTTGACCCGGAAACAGTAAAGTGCTGTAACAGATACGGCATACCGTCAATGCCCGGTATCTACTCACCCACCGAGGCTGTACAGGCTATGGAGTGCGGCGCAGATGTTCTCAAGGTGTTCCCGGGAGATCTGGCAACACCTAACTTCATCAAGGATATCCACGGTCCAATCCCTCACGCTATTATGATGCCTTCCGGCGGAGTAGATGTGGACAATGTTAAGGATTGGATTAAGGCAGGCGCCGTAGCTGTTGGTGCAGGCTCATCCCTAACTGCCGGTGCAAAAACAGGCGATTACAACAAGATTACCGAAACCGGCAAGCTTTTTGTTCAGCGAATTAAGGAAGCAAGAGCCGAAATGGCTAAATAAAACAGCAAAAACAAAGAGGACTCGACCGAGTCCTCTTTTAATTATATAATAATTGATTATACTCCGGAAATTGATTATACTCCGGAATATGCGTTAAAGCCACCGTCAACCGGGATATTAACGCCGGTAATAAATCCGGAATACTCCTCGTCACAAAGGAACAAAAGTGTGCCGTCCAATTCCTCCGGCTTGCCAAATCTGTCCATAGGCGTTGCGCCAAGAATCTTGCCGGTACGCTCAGTTGGAGAGCCGTCCGGATTCCACAATAGAGCAGCGTTCTGCTTTGTTGAGAAAAATCCGGGAGCAATGGCATTAACTCTGATTCCCATGGGGGCAAAATGCACAGCCATCCACTCTGTAAAATTCTTTACCGCAGCCTTTGCGGCAGAGTATGCGGGAATACGGGTAAGAGGACGGAATGCGTTCATTGATGTTACCATTACGATACAGGCATTATCCTTGTCAACCATATCCCTTGCGAACACCTGGGTAGGAATAAGAGTGCCCAAAAAGTTAAGATTGAACACAAAGGAAATACCGTTTGGGTCAAGGTCAAAAAATGTTTTTACATCGGGATTTTTCTCCACCAGGTCAATAGCCTCCAGAGTATCCTTTGTGGTAGTGCCCTTTGGGTTATTACCGCCGGCACCGTTTAGCAAAATGTCGCAGGTACCAAGCTTGTCGGCAATGATGTCCCTTGCTTTTTTCATAGAGTCCTGCTCCAGTACGTTGCATCCTACAGCAATAGCCTCGCCGCCGTCGGCAATAATCTCGTCGGCGCATCTTTGTGCCGCCTCTTCATTCAAATCCAAAACGGCAACCTTGCAGCCCTGCTTGGCAAGGGTCTTTGCAAACTGACCGCAAAGCACTCCGCCGCCGCCGGTAACTACAGCTACTCTGCCCTTTAAGTTTTCGTGTGTCATAATATTACTCCTGTATGATTACTTTCTTGATTTTTCTACTGCTTCCCACAGACCGTTGAGGTAACTGACTCCCAACGCTCTGTCAAACAATCCATAACCCGGACGGGCAACCTCGCCCCAAATCATTCTGCCGTGGTCAGGTCTGATATAGCCGTCGAATCCGACCTCCTGCAAAGCCTTGACAATCTCGTACATATCAAGTGAGCCTGTGCCACTCTCGTGGGCAGTCTCGTTAAACCATCGGTCGTTAATCTGTACATTGCGCAAATGAGCAAAATAGATTCTGTCGCCGGCTGTCCTGATAATATCCACCATATCATTGTTGGGGCTTGCTCCCAATGAGCCGGTACACAGGGTGAGTCCGTTGTACTTGCTGGGCACCATATCAAGCAGCTTTTTTACTGCGTGCTTGTCGGTAATAATTCGCGGCAATCCAAAAATCCCCCAGGGCGGGTCGTCCGGGTGAATTGCCATCTTTACATCACATTCCTCACAGGTGGGCATAATAGCCTCCAGGAAGTACTTCAGATTTTCCCAAAGGTCATCGGCAGTAACGCCCTTGTATTTTTGGAACAATTCCTTAATCTCGCCCATACGCTCGGTTTCCCAACCGGGCATTGCATAGCCGTTGGAATTATCGTCAATCTCTCGGAACATATCCTCCGGCGACTTGCCCTCAACCTGCTTGCCGTCGTAGCACAGACAGGTTGAGCCGTCCGGCAAAGGCATATACAAGTCGGTTCTGGTCCAGTCGAAAACAGGCATAAAGTTGTAGCATATTACCTTTACGCCAACCTTTGCCAAATTGCGGATGGACTCCTTGTAATTTTCGATATAAAGGTCCCTTGTTGGCAGTCCAATCTTAATATCCTCGTGTACATTGACACTCTCGATACATTCCATAGTCAGGCCGGCAGCAGTAATCTCGTCATACATAGACTGAACTCTGTCCATAGTCCAGGCCTCTCCGGCGGGCAAATCATGGAGTGCCGGTACAACGCCCACTACTCCGGGAATCTGCTTGATTTGCTCCAATGTAACAGTATCCTTTTCTGTGCCAAACCACCTAAAAGTCATTTGCATAGGCTAATCCTCCTTAATAATTTAATTTTAACACAGAATAAATACACAATCAATATAAAATATCAATAATATGACCCCAATATTAATCTATTTTAGCTTATATTCCCTGCCTATATTCTGCAGGCTTTGGATAACACCTACAGCTCGCCCGCTGTCGGCTCCCAGTTCAATGTCTATATCCTGACTGATAATCTGGCAATCGCCGTAATCTCTGTCCAGCTGTCTGTTTATTTCCTGCTGAATCAATGCGGTCAACTCCTTGTCCGTAAGCACCCTGGTAGTCACGGTATATGGCCGTACGGTTTTGGTCACAATGCCTATGGGAAGCTGCTTGCCGTCGATGTCGATGTAATCGGAATCGTAAGAATCCTCGCTGTTAATACGATATGAGGAGCCGATATACAAGGGAATATTGATGCCGAAAAAGCAAAGCGTTCTGTATCTTTTTGTATCGTCATATCTACGAACACTTTGTTGACGGTTGACCACCAGCAAAAAATCGTCCTTAACCTGTGCAATATACTCCCCTCTGGCATGAGCAAAGACATTGCGCTTTGTGTCCTCGCTCTCATAAACCCCCGACACCAGCAAGTCACCCTGAACCACGCTGTCGCCCACATTTGCCACCTTAAAGCCGTCATATACGGTAGCCTTTACTATAATCCCGTCCTTTACTGCTTTGAGGTTAGTTACAATATCGGTATCAACAACCGAGGGAGAATCCACGGTTTCGTTTATTTCCACTCGTGCCGTTGTGCCGTCCCGATTGATATGCACCCACGCGCACTTATCAAATGACGCCATCATCAAATTTTCCAACTGAGGTCTGTCTGCGCTGCGCCAATAAGTGCCAACGCCAAAATCATTGTCCTGCAAAAATGAAATAATCTGGGCATCGGTAATCTCCCCGTTGCCTACCACCTCTACATTCCACACAAATCCCGAAAAGAAGCTGATAATCCAAACAAAGAGGAAGCCTCCCACCAGCAGCCCCGGTCGATTGAGCAAACGCAAAATATAAAATATCGGTCCGTGCTTGCTGATAACCGATACCACGCCGCCGTTCTGCCGCGCTATGCGATGCAGTCGCATATAAGCCGTGGGACTGCACTGACCTGTCAGAACGGTCTTGTCCTGCCGCCGAATATCACGAATGGCCACTCCACTCTCGTAACAGGAATTGATGAATCCCTCGATATATCCCTTGCTAAAGCTGAATACCACATAACCGCACAGCCACCTAAAAAGTCTAACCATAATTATCAAACTCCACAGACATTATATTACCCTGCACTATTGCCCCCTGTCGGGAGAAAGAATTGATACACAGGTCGGCGCCTACAAAGGTGATATAATAGCTACCCATATTGAACTTGACGCGCTGATTGGTATATTCCACTACGCTCTTAAGTCCGTCCACCACGCACTCGCTGTTGCCTATCACCTGAATGTGGGGAATCAGCGCATAAGACACCATATCGGCAGCTGAGGCCCCAAACTTTTTTTGCCTCAAAAAAATCACCAGTAATGTATATGATAATAAAACAATTTATATCCACCCTTTGCGCTTAATATACAGCAACAAAGCAACCACAACTGTTACCGCTATCCCCACCGCCAGCAAATAACCGTATTTCCACCTCAGCTCCGGCATTGACACAAAATTCATACCGTACCAGCCGGCTACAAATGACAACGGCGAAAAAAACACCGTAAACAATGTCAATATCTTCATTATATTGTTTTGCCTAATCTCCAGAGCTGACTGATATGCCTCGCGCAGATGCACCACGCTGTCTGACAGCACCCGCACATTATCCCTGAGTCTTCCCACTCTGCGTATTAACAAATCAACCAATGTGCATTCATCCAAAAGATTCTCTTTTATTGCCTCCAGTATATCCTCCAGACTGTTGTAATAGCTATGAATGTGGAGCAGCTGTTTTTTTGATTGAAGAAGAACGGAGTTAAAGCTGCGGCTGTCCCGGTTCTGAAGTACCGTCTGCTCCAGGGAATCAATATGCTCCTCCATATCCTGCATAAAATCACTGTCGCCCCCTATTATGGTATCAAAAACAGAATAACACAGACGCTGCAGGTCCATATCCGCCGCATCAAATCTGTGTAACGCGGAGAGAAAACCGTCACGAACAGAGCAGTCCTCGTCAAACAGTTCAACTATCAGCACCATATTTTTTGTGATATAAAAGCCTATACGGTCGCTGTCGGAGGACACAACGGACGGGTTGACTATATTAAGCACGCCATATACACAATCCCCCACCGATTCCACCGAGGAATAAGTGTTATCGCCGGCACACATAATCCCCCACCCTCCGGGATAGTGCAATATTTCTGTCAGCGAACACAAATTGGACAGCGAAACATATCCCGCCGTCAGATTGCTGGTACTGATATTGGCGGCGTCAATGGTAATAAGGTCATCATTAAACTCATAGAACATAGTACTATTATTTGCCTTATCAGTTAATTATTGCAAAAATATACCATAGATGATAAAATACTTACGAGGTGAGTCGTATGATATTCTTTTTGGTAATAATAATAGCCATAATTTTTTACGGTATGCAGGTAAAGGAAAAAGACCGCTTCCATACCGACTACTGCTCAAAAAAGCAGACTGCAACCGTAAATGCAATTTTTTCCTTGCTAATATTTCTCAGTCACTCCGCCCAGTACATCACCCTCGGCGGTCCGTTGGATGAGCCGTACCTTGCATTCAGAAAATATATTGGCCAAATCGTGGTAGCGTCATTCCTACTGTACTCCGGATTCGGCATAATGGAAAGCATAAACAAAAAGGGCTCATCCTACGCAATGGATATACCCAAAAAAAGATTTTTCAGACTATGGTACCACTACGCAATAGTGGTGGCTATGTTCATAATAGTTGGCCTGATATTCAAAAGGCATTATGAACTCAAGGATATACTGCTGGCATTCACGGCATACACATCCGTCGGCAACAGCAACTGGTACCTGTTCGTCACCTTTGCTATGTATATCATTATCTTTGTATCATTCTTTGTATTCAGGAAAAACAAATACATTGCAGTAGGTGCGGTTATACTGCTGACAGGAGTATTTGCCGCAGTAGAATACAAGGCAGGTATGGGCGCCAGATATTACAACACCATATTCTGCTTCCCGGCAGGTATGGTATTCTCGCTGCTCAAACCATATATTGACAAAATTGTAATGAAAAACGATACCCTGTGGAGTTGCGGATTTGCCGTACTGTTTGCCGCATTCTACATAGCCTCACGGCACAGGGGCTCCTCATTTGTGTTCAACATCTTTGCAATCCTGGCTGTGGCAATGATTATGATGATAAATATGAAGGTCAAAATCGAAAACCCAATTCTTGACTTTTTCGGTAATCACATATTCAGCTTCTTTATTCTGCAAAGGATACCGATGATAATTCTGTCGCAGTTGAGCTTGAGCAAGCACAAATATGTATTTATTATTGCCAGCTTTATTGCCACTGTGTGCATTGCGCCAATATTCGACAGCCTTATGGCAAAGCTTGACAGCAAGATATACAAAGCATAATAATACAAAAAGGATATGACGAAATTCTCGCCATATCCCTTTTTTATAAGAAAGAAAAGCCGAGTATAACACTCGGCTTTTCCCCTCTGTCTTTAACAAACTATAGGAGGACAGATCATCTCGCCTCGGTTGCGGCTCCGAAGCGAGCGTTCTTTAATTATAGCAGAGTTAGACAAAATGTCAAGCATTTTGTTAATATTTTATGTAAAAATTCACAACCTATCATAATAATTATGTCGGTTTTTGTCAAATGTCGATTTTCGTCGAAAAGTTTTTGGGACTTTTTTCAAAATATTATTGACAACGAACATTTGTTCGACTAATATGATAACCAGATTGACAAAACCACTCACTGTCGGTCGAAAAATGTAATACGAAAGGAAGGGCAGCAGATGACAATTACAGAATTGGCGAATGAATACAGGCAGCAGTACAATGTTCTCAACACCAAGATGGATGCACTTAGACCCCTGCTATGTGTGTACACCGGTCAGGACCTATACCTGTTGCGAAAAAGAATGAAAATCTACTACGATATGGCTTGTGAATGCAAAAGAACAGCATCACTGCTCGATGGATATTATGAGGAGGATGGTTACTGTGGTTGATTTTGTTGATGATTACTACTACGATGTTGGCGTTGTAGGATGTGAAGAGGAGGACCGTGCCAGGGCAAAGCGCAAGGCATTTGAGTATGTTGTGCCGCTGATTATAAAGAATGAACTGACACAGCAGCAGAGTATTTGTCTGCGATACAAGTACATAAACGGCAAAAGCCAAAACGAAATCGCAGACATACTAAAGCTGTCACAGCCAACAGTATCCCGACATATTAATGCAGCAAAGGATGTACTGAATAACAGTCTGAAGTATTGCTACATTGCTCTGTCAAAAGGTATCGACGAATACCAACGAGAGCAGTAATATGTCATCAGGCCAAGGGCATAGCTATTTTTAGGCATAGCCACTATGTCCATACAGCCTGTTGTTTTCACTACTATTTTATGAACAAAACGGATAATAGTGATTGAGAGGCGGCTTAGCTGCCTCTCAGCGTGTAGAAAAAGTCAAATTATAAATTTCTACACGCTGACAGACTTTGAGAAATGGAATTGAATTTCGCTTTCTTGCGAAGGAAGATGTACGATGGTACCTCGACTGAGCAAAAAACGAAAAACGCCAAAAGCGGCTTAGATTCATCATTAGATGTCTAAGCCGCTTTTACAATCTCCACGAGTGCGATAAATCGCACCCACCTTTCTTTACACAAGAGAGGCAGAAATCGGTTACATATTATACATTATTTGGCGTGGTTCAAGCCACTTTATCGACAGTCTGGAGAGGCGGCTTAGCTGCCTCTTTTTATTATTGTAATAGCCTGCACAATATGTTATAATATTTAACTGATAATATAAGGAGTGATATTTATGCTGCAAATCAATGGAGATATGGTAGGCGTGGCACACACCGCTGTGGACAGTACCAATACAGCAATGGCTGTGGGCAGCGGTTCGCTGCCGGTATTCGGTACACCCTGTATGATAGCGCTGATGGAGGAGGCCACCTGCAAGGCTATCGCCCCTGCTCTTGAGGACGGGGAGACAACTGTGGGCACGAGGATTGATGTGGCTCACAGTAAGGCCAGCCGTATCGGGACATCAATCACCGCAACAGCCACTCTTGTTGACATTGACCGCCGCAAGCTGACCTTTAGCGTAACTGCTGCCGAGGACGACGGCACAGAGATTGGCAAAGGGGTTATCGAAAGATTTGTTGTAGATACTGAAAAGTTTATGAGCAGAATCGGAGCATAATTATGTATGATGCAGTAATATTTGACTTTGACGGCACAATATGTGATACCGGCGAGGGAATAAAAAAGAGCGCAAAATATGCGCTGGATGCCTACGGAATAGAAGCGGAGGAATGGCAGGAGCTGAACTGCTTCATCGGTCCGCCGTTACTGGTAACCTTTCAGGAAAAATACGGTCAGAGCGTTACTCAGGCAGAAAAATTGGTACAGAAGTTTCGAGAGAGATACACCAACATAGGCGTGTATGAGAGCCGGCTGTACGACGGCGTTGAGGATATGCTCAAAGCACTAAAGTCCCATGGTATCAAGCTGGGCATCGCCTCCTCAAAGCCACAAAAATATGTGGAAGAATTGCTGAACAAATTTGGCATATTCCATTTGTTCGACAGTATATGCGCCGTAAGCTTTAATACAGATTGCGAGTCCAAGCAAAGCATCATACACAGATGCCTGCAAGAGCTGAATATCCAAAGCAACCAAGCCGTTATGGTGGGCGACAGATTCTATGATATAGACGGAGCCAGAGCCAATATGACGGACGGTGTCGGTGTTCTGTGGGGATACGGCAGCAAATTTGAATTTATCGAATGCAGTGCAAAATACATTGCCGAAAGAGTTGGCGACATCGAGGCTATCGCCCTGGGTCTGTACGAAAAAACCGAAAATGTGCAAAAAATCTTTGACGGCAAAATCATAAAGATTCACCGGGATGATATTACGCTATGCGACGGTACACAGGGCTACAGAGAATGTGTTGACCATCCGGGCGGCGTTGGAGTTATCGGCATCACCGACGACGACAAGGTGCTGCTGGTAAGGCAATTTCGCTATCCGTACAAGGAGCTGGTGTACGAAATTCCCGCAGGCAAGGTGGACGCCGGCGAAAATCCGCTGCAGGCCGGAATTAGAGAGTTTAAAGAAGAATGCGGCGTCACCGCAGACGAGTATATCCCCCTTGGAGAGATATACCCCACTCCCGGCTACACCAACGAAATCATACGAATTTTTGCCGCAACGGGACTGCACTTCGGCAATCAGAAGCTGGACAACGGTGAACTGCTGAATGTAATCAAAATGAAGTTCGACACTCTGTACGAAAAAGTAATAAGCGGCGAAATCAAGGATGCAAAAACGATTATCGCCACACTAAAAATGAAAGAATTGAGAAACAAACAATAATGACATATTTGGACAACAGCGCTACTACCCAACCGGAAAAGGCAGTAGCCCACAAGGTGTACGAGATGCTGACGGAGTGCTACGGCAACCCCTCCAGCTTTCATAAAATAGGGCTAAATGCAAATATGGAGGTGCGTACCGCCAGGCAAAAAATAGCCGACGCGCTGTCCTGCCAGCCTGACGAGATAGTATTTACATCCGGCGGAACAGAGGCCAACAACCTGGCTGTATTCGGTGCGGTTGAGGCCAACCGCCGCAAGGGAAAGCGTATCGTAACTACAGAAATTGAACACGAAAGCGTACTGGAATCCGTAGCCGAACTGGAAAAGCAGGGATACGAGATAATCAGGCTGAAGCCCGACAAATACGGCAACATCAGTCAGGAGCAAATAGCCCGGGCCGTCAATAGCGACACCATCCTCGTTACCGTAATGTACATCAACAACGAGGTAGGCTCCGTATTGCCGGTCAAGGCGATAAAAAAAGCCGTAGCCCGTGCCAATGCACCGGCGCTAATCCATGTGGACTGTGTGCAGGCGTTCGGCAAGGTGGACATTAAGCCGGCAAAATTGGGAGCCGATATGGTTACAATCACGGCTCACAAAATTCACGGCCCAAAAGGAGTGGGAGCGCTGTACATCAAAAAGGGCACTCGCATTATCCCCCGCCAATACGGTGGCCAGCAAGAAAAAAAGATAAGACCGGGTACGGAGGCGGCGCCACTCATTGCCGGATTCGGCACGGCGGTGGATATGATACCTAACCTAAAAGAACAAGGCGAAGAAATAGCAAGGCTGAGGGACTATGCAACAGAAAGGTTGTTGAACATCGACGGAGTAATAATCAACAGCGGTCCGGATGCCAGTCCGTACATTATCAACCTGTATGTGCCCACCTTTATGACAAGCCAGACAGTTGTGCAGCACCTGTCTTCGGAATATGAGGTTTTTGTCAGCAACGGCTCCGCTTGTGCCAAGGGCAAACGCAGTCATGTACTGACGGCAATGAACCTACCCAACGAAGTAATAGAAAAGTCGATTAGAGTCAGCTTTTCCCGTAACACAACAAAAGAGGACATTGACCGCCTAGTTAATGCCCTGGAGGAAACAGTAAAAAAATACCCAATATAGCAGGAATACATTATGCAAGAAATAGTACTAATCAAAAACGGAGAACTGGTACTCAAGGGTCTCAATCGCTGCACCTTTGAGGACATACTGATAAAGAATATGCGCAAGGCTCTCAGCAGTATAGGAGAATTTAAGTTCAAAAAGAGCCAATCCACAATTATGGTACAGCCCGTGGATGATGACACCGACCTTGACGACGCTGTGGAGGCGCTGAAAAAGGTGTTCGGTATTGCCGCGCTGTCAAGAGCTGCCGTTGCCGAAAAGGATATGCAATCCATAACGGAAACTGCTCTGGAATACCTGGCTGAGGAGCTGGAATACGCACGCACCTTTAAGGTGGAGGCCAAGCGCAGTGACAAAAAATTCCCTATGAAATCGCCGGAAATCTGTCGCGAATTAGGTGGCAGTATTCTGTCCAAATTTCATCACCTAAAGGTGGATGTGCACAATCCGGACATCACCGTAACGGTGGAGGTACGGGACAGCTTTGCGTTCATAAGAGGCAATAATATAAAGGGCGCCGGAGGTATGCCGGTTGGTACCAGCGGCAGAGCAGCCACACTAATCAGCGGAGGCATTGACTCCCCTGTTGCATCATATATGATGGCAAAGAGGGGCATTGAACTGGTTGCCGTTCACTTTGCGTCACCGCCATATACTACCCAGCTGGCAGAACAAAAGGTAATGGATTTGCTAAAAAAGGTAGCGGCGTACTCAGGTCCAATCACAACATACATCGTCCCGTTCACAAAGCTGCAGGAAGAAATACGCGACAAATGTCCCGAAGTATATTTTACCATAATAATGAGAAGATATATGATGAGGATTGCCGAAAAACTGGCAAGGCACCAAAACTGCAGTGCCCTAATCACCGGAGAAAGCGTGGGACAGGTTGCAAGCCAGACAATATACGCTCTGGGATGCACCGACGCAGTGGCAACCATGCCTGTATTCAGACCTTGTATCGGTATGGACAAGGACGAAATCATCACCATATCACGCAAAATCGACACATTTGAAACATCCATTCAACCCTACGAGGATTGCTGTACAGTATTCACGCCCAAGCACCCAAAAACCCGTCCCTCGACGGCGGAAATCGAAGCTGCCGAAGCAATACTGGACACGGACACCCTCATACAAGAAGCAATAGACAATGTAAGAAAAGTGGTAATCCATGGATAACAAAGAATTAGACGAAATACTGGAATCAATAAAGAATAAAGACAAAACCGTAAACAGCAGACTGGAGCAGCAGCCCCTTGCACCCCCAATGCCAAAGGTGGTAGAAGAAAAGCCTATAGAGCCAATTGCCCCGCCGGAAAGAAAGGTAATTACACCCACTCCGCCGCCTGTTGAAGCAGATAGCGAATTTGCCCAAAAAACCGTACCGGACCCGGCTCCGTTAAAGGAAAGGATGGGCGACGCAGCGGCAAAAGGCGTAAAGAAAAATGCAAAAATCCTCGGCATAATCATCCTGGCAGTGGTAATAATTGCAGGCGCTACCGTGGGCGGCGTAAGGTACAGCCAAACGGCATACCTACGCCCGTATCAGCAAAAGTATGGCATAAAATATCCAAAAGGTATATTGGAAAGCTTTTGTGACCAGTACGGCAAGGAGCAAAAAACCGTGGGCAAAATCTTTGTTCCCGACACAGATGCCGCACAGTATGTTACCGGCAGAGTAATAGCCGGATACTCCAATCTTGAAAAAGATACCAGCATACTCAAAAAACAGCAATTCAAGGCAATCAGACTAACTGATGAATTTGCAAAGCTGGAGGACATATATTCGACGCCAAATGGATATTTGAACTCAAGCCAAAAAATTGAGTTCACCACCCTGTACCAAAAATACACATACCAGGTAATTGCAGTATTTTACACCAACATCGACCCAAAGGACGACAATGACTACTGCTTCAATTACCGTTTTGCAGGCGACCTGACGGAAGAAAGCTTTGTGCAATACAGGGACCGTATTCAGCACCGTGCGCTGTACACAACCGAGGACACGCTGCCATATACTCACAACTATTTGACGCTGTCTGTTGACAGCCATATTATGGAGAACTACAAATTTGTATTGCTGTGCAAGGAGGTTGAGCCCCAATTCAAATTGTACAAGCAGGCAGTCCCCAACGAAAAGGTACACTATCCCCAAAACTACTATGATGCCAACGGAGAGAGAAATCCATACCGTTTTGCAAGCAAATGGTACCCAACCGTATATGCGGACGAAAAGCATACTGTCACAAAAACAATAGAGTAATAACAATAAAAATCCACCCCCATAGCGGTGGTTGTTTGGTTCGTTCTTCAAGCAAACCTTCATAAATGCATTAAAGCAAACAGGCACCGACCGGCTGTTCATTCAGCGTGTCGATGCCTGTTTTTTATGCGGTATGGGTTGATTATTGAATATCCGTTACCTGATAGCCCTGATCGGCAACAGCCTTCTTAAAAACATCATCGGAAATATCTTTTTCCGGCGTTACAACAGCAGTTCCGGTCTTGTAGCTGACTTCTGCCTTTTTCACTCCGTCAAGTGCTTCAAGGGCTTTCTTTACATGCATCTCGCAGTGTCCGCACATCATACCTTCAATTTTTAATGTCTTTTCCATTGTTTTTGTCTCCTTTTCGGTTGTAGTTTTTAATTTATTCTTGATTTTATGATCCCGCCCCGAATCATGCATATTAAAGAAATTTAAGCGCAGTGCGTTGGTGACTACGCTGAAGCTGGACAAACTCATTGCCGCCGCCGCAAACATAGGATATAACTGCCAGCCGAGCACACTGATAAATACGCCGGCTGCCAAAGGAATACCTATAATATTATAGATAAACGCCCAAAACAAATTTTCGTGAATGTTTCGCAGCGTTGCACGGCTCAAACGGATTGCCGCAGGAACATCGGACAGACGGCTTTTCATCAATACCACATCCGCTGCGTCAATCGCAACATCTGCGCCTGCACCTATGGCGATGCCGATATCGGCACTTGTAAGCGCCGGAGCGTCATTGACGCCATCGCCGACCATGATGACATTGCCTTTTTTCTTAAGCTCACGGATTACACTTTCCTTGCCGTCGGGGAGAACGCCGGCAATCACCTCATCAACACCTGCCTTCGCTCCAATGGCTTTAGCAGTGCGCTGGTTATCGCCTGTAAGCATCACCACATGTATGCCCATATTCTGCATTTCTTTTATTGCCTGCGGACTGTCCTCTTTGATAATATCCGCAACGGCAATAATACCGCAAAGCTCACCGTCACAGGTAAAGAACAACGGCGTTTTCCCTTCTTCCGAGAGCAACTCGGATTTTTCTTTTATTTCATCGGGCACAGGGATTTGTTGGCTGATAAATTTATAACTGCCGCCAAACAGGACAGCACCGTCAAGGTATGCGGTAAGTCCGTTGCCCGGTAAGGCTTTGAACTGCTCTACCTCGTCAACTGCCAAACCTTCCTGCTCCGCTTTTTGAGTGATTGCCCGTGCCAACGGATGCTCGCTTTTTTTCTCCAGCGCATAGGCGATGGACAAAAGCTCCTTTTCGCTTCTGCCGCTTGCCGGAATCATATCTGTAACCCTTGGTTCTCCCTGGGTTATCGTTCCGGTCTTATCAAGTGCCACAATCTGCGTTTTTCCCGTTTTTTCCAAAGAAACAGCCGTCTTGAACAGAATACCGTTCTTTGCTCCCTTTCCGTTGCCGACCATTATGGCAACAGGTGTTGCAAGACCGAGCGCGCACGGACAGCTTATCACCAATACGGATATGCCCCTCGCCAAAGCAAAGCCCACCGTCTGACCGGCGATAAGCCATGCAATAACGGTTATCACTGCAATGACAATAACAGCAGGAACAAACACGCCCGACACCTTGTCCGCAACCTTTGCAATCGGCGCTTTTGTTGCGGCGGCATCGCTGACCATCTGAATAATCTGCGAAAGCGTGGTGTCCTCGCCTACTCTCGTCGCTTCACATCGGATAAAGCCCGAACTGTTGAGCGTTCCGGCAGAAACCGTACTGCCGACCGTTTTGTCAACAGGTATGCTCTCGCC
>JAQXWS010000082.1 GCA_029225565.1 Eubacteriales bacterium | reverse complement strand
GTCAAAGTCGTAAAATTCTGCCGCCGCAAGAATTTGGCCCACATCGGTGGCAATGGGTCGGTCATTGCCCATTACAGCGCACTCAACCTCAAATCCGTCGATAAATTCATCAAGTACGGCCTTTCGGTCTTCCTTGAATGCAATTTCCATTCCTTGCTGCAGCTCCTGTCGGTTGTGAGCCTTGGATATACCTACGCTGGAGCCGGCGTTGGCAGGCTTTACAAAAATCGGGTAGCCCAGTTTTTCTTCTGCCAGCTTGATGCAGGCGTCGGTATCCCTGTGGTACTCATAGTCGGTGAAGGCGCACCAGCCTGCCTGGTCTATGCCGAATGCGTCAGCCACGGCATTGGTGATGGATTTGTCCATACATGCGCCCGATGATGTGGCGTCACAGCCCACATAGGGGATTTGCGCCAGCTGCAGCAGACCCTGGATTGTGCCGTCCTCTCCGTTTTTGCCATGCAGGACGGGGAACACAACATCCAGCTTAATGACCCTGCCGTCATCTACCACAATTCCGCCGATGGCAGGGTCAGGAGCGATATATGCTTTTTTTAGGCTGTTGCTTTGGGTCCAGGTGTGGTCGTTGAGCATATTGATGCGGTCATTGAACAGATACCATTGGCCGTCCTTGGCGATACCCAGAATGACGATGTCGTATTTATCCTTGTTGATGTTGTTCAGGATGCTGTATGCGGATACGCAGCTAACGTCATGCTCCGATGACGCGCCGCCGAAAATAATTGCCAGCCTCTTCTTTTTCATCAATAATCAGCCCGTTTCTGCAAATAATTTATATATTATTGTATCTTAACAAATGTTACAGAATATGATATCACAATTTATTATCAATATCAATATCTAATGCACCAAAATTTTTGGTTGATATTAGCTCGGCATTATGATAGAATGGAGTATATGTACTGTAGGTATGGATGTGTATTGAGGCTTGCAGAGGTGTAATGACACCGCGGCTGCCGGCAATCCTGTTTGCTTTCCCACGCAGACGAGCCCTCGCCTCGGTACTAAAAGGACGGTTGAAAGGATTATTTTTTATGGATATTCAGGAAGCGTTGAAGATTATAGACAAGAACTTGGTGGACATTAATGCCGAGCTTGGTTTCGGCAAGGGTCAGTTAGGCGACAACAGCATTACCTTTAAGGGCGAAAAGGGCGTTTACCGTCTGGTCCACGAAAAAGATATTATGCAGTTCGAGTGCGCATATCAGGACGACGGAGACGATACTCAGTTCAACACCGTTTCTCGTACTCTGTTCGACCTGAATGTGGTTGACGACAGGGACATTAAGTCCATGAGCAACGAGATTACCGACGAGCTGGAGCGCCTGTATAAGACAAAGAAAAAAGTGGATATTGACAAAATCAAGATGCCCAAGGCTGTGTCCAGAACAAAGGCAAAGAACGGAGTAATCAGCTATGACACCGACTCTCTTGCCAACAGATTTGGCGCTTTGTATCCCGAACTAAAGGACGCAGTTAAGCAGAATATTGCCGACTATGGCGAATTTATGCCGGAGACCTTCTTTATTGAACACGGCACACCTAAGGTTCTCGATATTATCCAAAACGGCACAAAAGCCGAGCAAAAAAGATTGTTCAAGATGCTGGGCGAGGTGTATGAGGACGGCACAAACGAGGTACAGGACATCATAGGCGTTACCATACTGGGCGAGATGAAAAATGACCCGACCATGATGGCTGTTGCCGACGAGTTTATGACCGAATATATGGCAGGTCCCGTGCACGAAATTAACAAGCTCACCGGCAAAAAGAATAAATTCACCAAGAGATTGGCTAACCCGCCTGCATATAAGCCGAAGAAAAAGAAGGCATTTTCTATGCAGAATGCATTGAATATGGGTCAGTAATCCCGGCTTATCAGCGTTTATATGTTGAATTTGTACAAAAATGTACCGGCATTTATCCCTCGTACAGTCTGTGCGAGGGCATATTTTTCGCCAATATTGACAAAAAATTAACAATTTATTGTTAAAATACACAAAGTTACGGATATAACATTGACAAAATGTTGAATATCTATATAATAGATACTATGCAAAATAAGCACGGCATACTATTGAGTATGCTGATTAAGAAGAGAGGTATATATTATGTCAAGAGTTTATAACTTCAGCGCAGGCCCATCAACCCTGCCGGAGAGTGTGCTGCAAAAGGCGGCTGCCGAGATAATGGACTACAAGGGCTCGGGCCAGTCCGTTATGGAGATGAGCCACCGTTCAAAGTGGTTTGATGATATTATCAAAGAGGCAGAGGCCCTTATGCGTGAATTGTATCGGATTCCGGACAACTACAAGGTGCTGTTCCTACAGGGCGGCGCGTCAGCACAGTTTTCTGCCATTCCGCTTAATTTTATGAACGGAAGCGGTAAGGCTGATTACATTATCACCGGCCAGTGGGCAAAAAAGGCTTTCCAGGAGGCGCAAAAGTACGGCGATGTTGTTGCCGCCGCATCTTCTGCCGACAAGACCTTCAGCTACATACCGAAGACAAAGGCGGAGGATTTTCGCGAGGATGCAGATTATGTATATATTTGTATGAACAATACTATCTACGGTACAGTATATAAGGAGCTGCCGCCGGTGGGCGACAAGGTACTCATTGCCGATGTATCCTCCTGCGCACTATCCGAGCCGCTGGACATCAGCAAGTTCGGCGTTGTATATTTCGGCGCCCAAAAGAATGTTGCTCCCGCAGGTCTTGTGGTTGCCATCATTCGCGAGGATTTGCTGGGTAATGCCCGGGACATTACTCCCGTTATGATGAACTACAAGGTACAGGCCGACGCCGATTCTCTTTACAACACTCCTCCATGCTGGACAATTTATATCTGCAAGCTGGTACTGGAGTGGATTAAGGAGGAGTTTGGCGACTTGTCAGCCATGAAGGCTCATAACGAAAAGAAGGCAGCAATTCTTTACAACTTCCTTGACAACAGCAAGATGTTCAAGGGTACCGTAGTGCCTGAGGACCGTTCTCTTATGAATGTTCCTTTTGTAACCGACAGCGACGAGCTTAACGCAAAGTTCATCAAGGAGGCTACCGAGGCGGGCTTTGTTAACCTCAAGGGTCACAGAACCGTTGGCGGAATGCGTGCGTCAATATACAACGCTATGCCTATTGAGGGCGTCCAAAAGCTGGTAGAGTTTATGGCAAGGTTTGAAGAGGAGAATGCGTAATGTACAATATTAAGTTACTCAACAAGATTTCCGATGTGGGACTTTCCAAGTTCGACACAACTAAGTTTAACTACGGTGATGATGTAGAAAATCCCGATGCAATCATGGTGCGCTCCGCGTCCATGCACGATATGGATATGCCCCAATCCCTGCTGGCAATCGCCAGAGCCGGCGCCGGCACAAACAATATTCCCGTTGCGGATTGTGCCGAAAAGGGTATTGTGGTATTCAACACTCCCGGCGCCAATGCCAACGCAGTTAAGGAGCTGGTTATCCTCGGTCTGTTATTGTCCTCCCGCAAGGTAACAAAGGCCATTGACTGGTGCAAGACCATCAAGGACCAGGGCGACAATGTGGGCAAGACGGTAGAAAAGGGCAAGTCCGCCTTTGCCGGTCCGGAGATAAAGGGCAAGACCCTGGCTGTTATCGGCCTCGGTGCTATCGGCAGACTGGTGGCAGAGGCTGCCGTTGACCTTGGTATGACGGTTATCGGTTACGACCCGTATCTGCCGGAGGGCGTCACCCTCAAGCACGGCATTACCGTCAACAACAATCTTGAGGAGATTTTTCCCGTTGCCGACTATATTACCGTTCATGTACCTCTTACCGACGCAACCCGGTATATGATTAACCGCGACACTATCGCCACTATGAAGGATACTGTGCGCATTATGAATTTTGCACGGGGTGACCTGGCTGACAGCTCCGCTGTTATCGAGGCTTTGGACGAGGGCAAGATGGCGTGCTATGTTACCGATTTTCCCGATGCACAACTTATCGGTGTTGACGGCGTTATCGCTATCCCGCACCTGGGTGCCTCTACCCCAGAGAGTGAGGAAAACTGTGCCGCTATGGGCGCTCAGGAGCTTATTGACTTCCTGGAGAAGGGTGTTATTAGGAATAGCGTAAATATGCCATCGGTATCCATGGCAAGAACCGGTGTTGCCCGTATTACCGTTATCCACAAGAATCAACCGAATATGATTGCCACAATTACCGACACTATCAGTCGTGACGGCATCAACATTGCCGGATTTGAGGACAAGAATCGTGGCGAAATTGCATACTCAATTATTGATTGCGACAGCGTGGTTCCCACGAATGTAATTAGCGACATCGAGGCAATTGACGGCGTAGTCAAGGTCAGAGTTCTGTAAGGAATAATAAGTAAAGAATGCACTCCTTTTGGGGTGCATTTTTCTTGATTATATGCAGATTTTATGGTATAATAAAAGGGTGTTGAGGGGGTGGCACTATGATTTCCACACGAGGCAGATATGCGCTGCGGGTTATCATCGATTTGGCAGAAAACAGCGACGGGAATTACATTCCTATGAAGCAGGTGGCACAGCGACAAGGCGTGTCGCTAAAGTACCTTGAGCGTATTCTCCCATTACTGGTAAAGGGGGATTTGGTAGAGGGTATCCACGGCAAGGGCGGTGGATACAGACTCAAGTGCGACCCAAGGGAGTGTACTGTGGGCCAAGTGCTTAGGCTCACCGAGGACGACCTTGCCCCGGTGGCTTGTCTGAAGGCGGGCGCCGAGCCTTGCGAAAATGTGCAACAATGCCGCACCATATCCATGTGGTCGGAATTTAACGATTTGATTAACAATTATTTTGACAACATCACCGTGTATCAGTTGATGAAGAAATAAAAATTGGAGGCTGTCTGTTCAGCCCCCATTTTTTATTCTGTTTTGTACAAGTCGGTGGACAGGTATCTGTCTCCGGTGTCCGGCAACAGGGCAACAATGGTTTTGCCTTTGTTTTCCGGCCGTTGTGCCAGTTCCTTGGCTGCCCACAGCGCCGCGCCGCTGGATATACCTACCAGCATACCCTCGGTGCTGCCGAATTGTCTGCCGGAGGCAAATGCGTCCTCGGCATCTACGCCGATAATCTCGTCGTATATATCCGTGTTCAGTGTATCAGGCACAAAGCCTGCGCCGATACCCTGAATCTTGTGGGGTCCCGCAGTACCCTTTGCCAGCACCGGTGATGCGCTTGGCTCTACTGCAACGATTTTTACATCCGGATTTTTTGACTTCAGGTATGCGCCGACACCGGACAGCGTGCCGCCTGTACCGACACCTGCCACAAAAATGTCAACCTTGCCATCGGTATCCTCCCAGATTTCCGGTCCTGTGGTCTGCAGATGAGTTTGGGGATTAACCGGGTTGGTAAACTGACCGGGAATGAATGAGTTAGGTGTTTCCTTTGCCAGCTCTTCTGCCTTTGCAATGGCACCCTTCA
>JAQXWS010000081.1 GCA_029225565.1 Eubacteriales bacterium | reverse complement strand
CAAATCATGTATACTATGTAACCGGGTTTTGCCTCCCTTGAGTAAAGAAAGGTGGGTGCGATTTATCGCACTTGTAGAGATTGTAAAAGCGGCTTAGACATTTAATGATGAATCTAAGCCGCTTTGGCGTTTTTCGTTTTTTGCTCAGTCGAGGTACCATCGTACATCTTCCTTCACAAGAAAACGAAATTCAATCCCATTTCTCGAAGTCTGACAGCGTGTAGAAATTTATAATTTGACTTTTTCTACACGCTGAAACGCCACCCATCGGGTGGCGTTTTTTTATTATTTATCTGCTCTCCAAATCAAAATATAATGGGGACTCGATGTATATATTGCCGTTAAATTACCAAAGAAAAAAAGTTCTTTTTTTGGATTTTTGTGCCTTTTCAATTTCGATATATGTTTTTGATATATTTCAAGATACATTTCATCTTCTCTTCCGGTTTCGTCCCCGTACAATTCATCTATGGAATATTTGTCCGAGGAAACTACTATCTGATACACATATCCCAGTTCGCAGAGAATATCCACCTGCTCATCACTTATGGCATAATCACTTTCAATACCGTCAAAATACATATATGTACCGTCATTTTTTGCTTTGAGGGTAATGTCCTCCTGCATTATTTTGTTTACGGACAAGGTGTAGTCTTCTGCCGTCAATAAGTCGCCGTTTATACCCCAGGTGTAAAACAGCCAAACGGCAGTGATTACTACCGCAAGCGCTGCGACGCAGGATGCGATAACGGTGATTACCTTTTTGTTTGATTTATTATGCGATTTGATTCCCTCATCACAGGGTGAATTGATTTTCATTGTAATGCTTTCCTCTTGCTTCAAAATTCTCGGCTTATAAGTATATTATCCGTACAGCGGATTATTCTTCTTTATCTTGTTTGCGATGTTGGTAAGGTCCGTTATGTTATCGTAGCTATAGTACGGACATTCGCTGTGGAGCCAATCCAGTATTTCGGGACAGATGTCCTTGTTGATAATCCACTTTTTAAGACAGAATTCGTCCCTGACTCTTTTTGTTAGATACGATTTGCCTATGAGACTGAAGTCATCAAGCAACAGGAATACGCCCTGCTGAAATTTTATCAGGTCGTTGGTGGGCACATCAATCAGCTTTGCCGACGGCGAATTCATATCCAGGAACGAGCTGCCCCTGAACTTGTCGTGAATCATTTTGTAGTTAGATATTCTTTCTATAGGACTTTCAAAATCGTACTGTGTTACATTCCTGAACACCATCACACTGTATTCGCTAATCCATTTGTCGGCAATCTCCAGCGATGTTGTATAGTCATCCTTGGATTTTAGGTTAAGCTCATATACCAAAATATCCTCGCTTACCACCTTGCGGTCTTTTATTGCAAAGGATAGCGCGACCTCAAGACTTTTTGTAAAATCAATCAGCGGACTTATACCAAAGTAGTGCTGGGCAAAGGACAGGAAGTTGTACATCCTGTCAGGCTCAACAGGAGATATGATTTTTTCGTACATATCGAAGAAGCCAGATTTTGTCTTGTAAAATTCATATAACACTTCATTGTCAACCAGGGTCACATTCTTTCCGTTGTCAAAAAAACGGTCCTTGTGCCTATATATGCCGGGGAGTAACGGTCGGGTAATGCTGTCCCGCTTTTCTCCCCGATAGAATCTTGTTTTGTTATCCCGGAAGGGATTGAGCAATTTTTGTTCAAATTCTTCTATCGTGTCAATTCGTTCGATATCCACATTGTAGTCAAAATCAAGTTCATCGTTCAGTTTTTCTGCCAACCTGTTTTGTGGGATTATCCGGTTGGAGGACTTAGTAATTTTCATATTCTGTAATCCTTATTCCATTATGCACACTGCGATGGCATAGTCACCGTCGTGGGATATGGATATATCGCATTTGTCGGCGCCGTCGATGTATGGCTTGCCCTTGTCGGTGTGAAGTATCTCGATGGTGTTCAGCCTTCTGTTTATTCCTGTTTCCAGAGCCTTAAGGTATGCCTCCTTGGCGGCAAACAGTCCTGCATAGCTTTGGGCAGTTTTGCAGTATGCCTGTTCATTTTCGGTGAATACACTTTCGACAAAATGTCGGTTTTCTATTGATTTTGCAATCCTGCTGATTTGTATTATATCCGTGCCTATTCTCATACTATACCGCCGTTCACTCCCAGTATTTGGCCTGTGATATATTCGTTTTCTGCCAAAAACAGTATTGCTTGCGCAACCTCCTCCGGCGTACCCAATCTGCCCATCGGCACCTCCTTTGCCAATTCCCGTGGGTCGAACTGGCTGTTCATTCTTGTGTCAATAATCCCCGGACACACACAGTTGACGGTGATACCGCTGGGGGCAAGTTCCTGTGCCAACGCCTTTGTCAGTCCGATGACGCCTGCTTTTGTCATGCTGTACAGGGTCTCACAGCTGGCGCCGACCTGTCCCCACATGGAGGACACATTTATTATTGCGCCGCTGTGACGCTTTAGCATATTTTGTGCACCGTATTTGCAGCAAAAATATACGGCTCTTTCGTTGACGGCAGTTACCTTTTCGTAGTCGTATGGGGTGGTATCGTTTATCATTTTTACCAGCGATATGCCTGCGTTGTTTATCAGTATATCTATATCACTGACTTTTTCAAACAGAGTCTCAATGTCGTCCAACTTTTCCAAGTCGCAGTTAAGAATTTTGACGCCGTATTCCGGCAGGCTTTGATGATGGGTGATGGTTACATCATATCCCCGTTGTGTAAATAATTGGGCACAAGCCTTGCCGATACCGGTTGCGCCCCCTGTAATTAATACCTTTTTCATACTTTTCGTCCTTTTTGAATTATGTATTAATATTATCACTTATTGTTGAAATTTTCAATCACTTAATATATAATTGATACAAATGAAAGGACTATGCGTATGGAAAGAGAATTTTATACTATATCTGTCTATGTTGACGAAAACGAGAATTTGGTAGGTATTCCCTGTGGCGATAGCGACAAGTACGGAATTGCCGATATAGATACCGTTATGCTCCTCAAAGCGCCATATACCGATTCCGCTTTAGAGAGTTATGTAGAAAAGGTGCTGAACGCCTGTTATACAAAAAAGCATAACGACAATGTACCCACTTCTACCATTGAGAGATATACTAAGAAAAAGGGCTTTGTAAACGCCACCTCGGATTACACCCTTATCAGTATCGTAAAGACAAAGACAAATTACTCTCTTATGCCTTGCTTCAATGATTACGAAAAAGGACCTCTGGCAATAGAGGACGACGAGCATATCCTGGCATTGGGATATACCCCGGGAGAGATGGCAGAGGTTATCCGCGGCTTTATAGAGATTTATGTCAAGGCCAATATGTTCTATAAGGAAAAGGCGGAGCTGGAGGCAGAAAAAGCGGCAAAGAAAAATAATTAGGAGATTTTATGCATCTTTTACCATTGGACAAAAGCAGTTATGTGGGTCAGGCCGACCCTTATATTCTCAAGAGTGGCGGCAAATACTATATTTATGTTACCGGTCACGACGCTGTATATGCCTATCATTCCGACAATTTGTTTGACGGCTGGCAGTATTACGGCAAGGTGTTTACCAAGGAGGGACACGATTCCTTTTGGGCACCCAGCGTGATTGAGCTTGACGGCACATATTATATGTACAACAGTATCGAGGTATATGACGATATTCCGGACAAGGGCGGTCACCGCGGCGCCATGTTTGTCAGCACCGCCGACAACCCATTGGGACCCTTTGGTAACGAAAGGCAGATACTTCACCCATTCAGCATTGACAGCCATATTGTGCAGAATGAATCCGGATTGTTTTTGTTTTACAGCACAAATGTGTTTGAGGGTGAGCGTATTGGCACTCGTATTGTGGTGGACAGGATGCTTGACCCATTCACCCCGGAGGGCAAGCCTGTTACTGTGGTTGAGCCCACCCTTGACGAGGATATTTACCGTCGCGACAGATACAAAAAGGGACAGCATTGGCACACTATCGAGGGCGCTTTTTACTTCAAAGAGGGGGATTGGCAGTATGTTATGTACAGTGGCAACTGCTTTGAACAGCCTACTTATTATGTGGGCTATGCCCGAGCCAAAACTGACGAGACCGACCTCACAAAAATTAAGTTCCAAAAGTATCCCGATGACAACACATATTCGCCGGTTCTTGCAGCCAACGAATTTGAGGAGGGCACAGGCCACCACTCTATGATTAAAGAGGGTGACCAATGGTATGCTATTTATCATGCCCGCGACCTTGATATTAGCGACGAGAGCGCCTTTGACGCTCGCAACGCCCGTATATGCAAGCTCAATGTTTACGACGGCATAATAACTGCCGAGAGATATGAAAATCATATTTAATACAAGTGGAATATATAGATTATCAATCCGTATATGAACGCCGAGAATGTGCCATATACTATTACCGGTCCTGCTATGGAGAACATTTGGGTGCCTGTACCCAGTATCAATCCCTCATGCTTAAACTCAAGGGCGGGGGATACTACGGAATTTGCAAATCCCGATATGGGCACAAACGCTCCTGCGCCGCCCACTCTTGCAATTTTGTCGAATACGCCCATACCTGTCAGTATGGCTGTAATTATGATAATTACGGATGGAGTCAGCAGTTTGACCTGTTCTTGGCTTAGTCCCAGCTGTTGAAAAATAATGTTCAGTATTTGGGCAATGCAGCAAATCCCACCCCCAACAAGGAATGCAGATATGCAGTTCTTTACTACCGGAGAATTGGGACTGGCCTTGTCCGTCATTTTTGAATAATCGCTGTTAGATGTGCTCATAATATTACCTCACTTTGTATTAGTGTCGGCGTTTTGAGCAATATTATGCAAAAAAAGGAGAATCTCATGAGTCATTTAATTGATGTAAGAAATGTGTATAAGATATATAACCCAGGCGAAAACCAGGTCAACGCTCTTGACGGCGTTTCGCTGACAATTGACGAGGGGGAGTTTGTGGCTATTATAGGTCAGTCAGGCAGCGGCAAGTCCACTCTTATGAATATGCTGGGACTGTTGGACACTCCTACCGAGGGTGAGTATTATATCAACGGCAATCTTGTTGACGACTTAACCGACGACGAGATGAGCGCAATTCGTAATGTACAGATTGGATTTATTTTTCAAGGCTTTAATCTTATTTCGTCCCTGACAGCGTTAGAGAATGTTGAACTGCCGTTGGTGTACCGCGGTATGAAAAAGGATGAGCGCCGAGAAATCAGTATCGCTGCGCTGGAAAAGGTTGGACTCAAGGACCGTATGCACCACTTACCCCAGGCGTTGTCAGGCGGCCAGCAGCAGAGAGTGGCAGTTGCCCGGGCTATTGCAGCTGCTCCACCGGTCATCCTTGCCGACGAGCCCACAGGCAATTTGGATACTCGCAGTACCCGTGATGTTATGGCAATTCTGCATACCCTCAAGGACGAGGGCAGGACGGTTATCGTTATCACCCACGACAACGAGATTGCCGAGGAGGCCGAGCGTGTTGTCCGTATTCGTGACGGCAGAATTGTGGAGGATTACATCAATCCCGGATTTGAGGAAAAATACGGCAGGGCCTCCAAATCCGATAATAAAAAGCCCATTGATTTGGGTTAATTTTTGATTATTTCACCTATTGTGGTTATGCTATCAATAGGTGATTTTTATGTTATTTATGTGTATCAAAGCTTTTGTCGTGGGTGGGCTTATATGTGTCGTAGGTCAGCTGTTACTTGATTTTACAAAGCTCACTCCTGCCAAAATACTGGTTTCATTTGTGTGCTTGGGCGTGCTTTTGGGTGGACTTGGCATATATGACAGGCTTGTGGATTTTGCCGGTGCAGGCGCAACTATACCCCTTACTGGATTTGGCAATGCCCTTGCCAACGGCGTAAAGAACGCAATCAGAGAACAGGGATTTATGGGCGTGGTAACAGGCGCCTTGACTGCCTGTGCCGGTGGCGTAACGGTGGCGCTTATCAGTGGACTGGTGGTGGCTTTGGTAACCGATTCAAAGGACAAGTAGTTTTGCAATTCTCTTGCTATAAATCGGATTATGTGATAGTATAGGCATAGTGTTATTTTTGCTTGGAGGAAATTATGCCTAATCAATTTTCGCGTACGCAACTGCTATTGGGCAGTGATTCTATGGCTATATTGCATAACTCCCGTGTTGCTGTATTCGGCATTGGTGGGGTGGGCGGATATACCGTGGAGGCATTGGCTCGCAGCGGTATCGGCGCATTGGATATTATTGACAATGATCGGGTTTGCCTGACTAATCTCAACAGGCAGATTATCGCTACCCATGATACCATTGACCGGCTCAAGGTGGATGTGGCAGAAGAGAGAATTAAGTCCATCAATCCCGATTGCGCGGTTACAAAGTATCCTGTGTTTTTTAGCAGCGACAATGCTGACGAATTCGATTTCTCCCGGTACGATTATATAGTTGATGCTATTGACACGGTTAGTGCAAAATTACTCTTGGCAGAACGGGCAAAGGCAGTGTGCACTCCCATTATCAGCTCCATGGGTGCAGGTAATAAGCTGGACCCTACAGCCTTTCGTGTGACGGATATATACAAGACCTCCATGTGTCCGTTGGCAAGGGTTATGCGCAGGGAGCTTCGCAAGCGTAATATCCACGACCTTAAGGTTGTGTATAGTACCGAACAGGCAATATGTCCGGTTTGCGATACCGATGAGCAGAGCGCCAAAAGACAGATTGCAGGCAGTACAGCCTTTGTGCCGCCTGTTGCAGGCTTGATTATCGCCGGCGAGGTTATTAAGGATTTGGTAAAGTAATGGATATGATTACGGTAGAGCAGTTATCTGCTATGGACAAGAAGGATTACATAGTTATTGATATTAGGGACAGGGGCGCATTCGCTTACGGCGGAATACCTGATTCTGTCAATATACCTGCCTCAGCTCTGATGGATAATTTTGATTCGATACCACGGGACAAGTGCGTTGTGCTATGCTGCAAGGACGGCAGTATGTCATCCGGGTATGCAAGTATCTTGCGCCGGCAGGGATATAACGCTGTGGCTGTTAAGGATGGGTATTATGCCTGGATTCTGTCTCGTATTCAGAACGACCCCCTTCGCGCCAAGGAGGTTGAGCGCAGCATAAACAAAAAATTTCACAAGGGTATTTGGAGCCGCTTTACAGCTGCAATCAACGACTATGACTTGATACAGGAGGGGGACAAAATTGCCGTCTGTATCTCCGGCGGCAAGGATTCTATGCTGATGGCTAAGCTTTTTCAGGAGCTTAAGCGACACAATAAATTCCCGTTTGAAGTAGAATATTTGGTTATGGACCCGGGTTATAATTCCTACAATCGTGAAATTATCCGGCGTAACGCAAAAATGCTGGGTATCCCCATCACCGTCTTTGAGTCTGATATTTTTGAATCTGTGGTGCATATTGACAGCTCACCGTGCTATATCTGCGCCCGTATGCGTCGGGGCTATCTGTACAGCAAGGCAAAGGAACTGGGCTGCAACAAGATTGCGTTGGGTCACCATTATGACGATGTAATCGAAACGGTGCTGATGGGTATGCTCTACGGCGGTCAAGTACAGACTATGATGCCAAAGTTGCATAGCACCAACTTTGAGGGTATGGAGCTGATTAGACCTATGTACCTTATCCGCGAGCGAGAAATCAAGCATTGGCGAGACTATAATGACCTCTATTTTTTGCAATGTGCCTGCAAGTTTACCGACGATTGCTCCCGTGACCAACCCGAGATTACCTCCAAACGACAGGAGATAAAGGAACTTATCCGTTCTATGAGCAAAACCAATCCTCAGGTGGAGAGCAATATCTTCCGAAGTGTGGAAAATGTCAATCTCAGTACCGTCATTGGATACAAAAAGGATGGCGTTCGTCATACCTTTTTAGAAGATTACTGATGTTATACTTGTAAAAAAAATTGTAATGTGTTACAATTCTAATATCAAAAGAAAAAGGGGTGTGGCAATATGAGCGATATAAAACGCACATATACCAAAAAAGAGCTTAGTGGCTACCTTGTTGGTATGTTCGGACAGAACTTGATTTACAACATCGTTGCTACCGGTCTCTATTTTTATTTCCAAAATGTAATTTGTTTGCCGGCTATGGCGTTGGGTTGGATTTTTGCTTTGGCAAGAGTTTGGGACGCAGTTAACGACCCTATGATGGGCACAATAGTTGACAAAACCCGTACCAAATGGGGTAAGTGCAGACCTTATCTTATTATTTTTCCGGCAATTATCGGCATTGTTACCATTCTTTGCTTTATCAACGGTAACTATGCAACTGCCGATA
Source organism: Eubacteriales bacterium (assembly GCA_029225565.1). GTDB lineage: Bacteria > Bacillota > Clostridia > Oscillospirales > Acutalibacteraceae > Eubacterium_R. The sequence goes on along the minus strand of JAQXWS010000081.1, from coordinate 22,701 downwards.
GTTCTACCCAAAAGTTCTTTATCGTAGCGTGGGCTGCCGTGTCATATGTTGCTTGGGGCATGGTATTCACCGTTTGTGATATTCCCCTGTGGGGCGTTACATCACTTATGACCGAGGACCAGAATGACCGTTCCAAGATTTTGAGCCTTGCTCGTATTATTGCAGGCGTCGGCGGTATCGGTGTTCTTATTGTCCAGGTTGCTCAGGCTCTTGTCGGTGTATTTACCGCAAAGGGCTACGACAACGCAAAGGCTACCCAGTACGCATTCATTCTTGTAGCTGTTATTATGACAGCTGTGGCTTCTCTGTTGTTTGAGATTGCCGGCCTTTCTGTTCGCGAGAGAGTCGATACCAGCAACGAAAAGAAGTACACTTTTGTCGAGAACTTCAAGATTATGTTCGGCAACAAGCCTTTCCGTCAGATTCTTATTTCGGGTATTCTCCGTTCACCAATATATCTGCAGATGATTATTATGATGACATTGGTGACATATTACTATACCAACAACAACCTTATGAATGTTATTATCACCAACGAGAACGGTGACTTTGCCGGTATCAACTTCAAGATGCTGCTTGGCGTTCTTGCCGTTGCAGCCGGTCTGTTTATCGGTCAGTTCGTGACAATGGGCATTACTCCTGTACTCATCAAGAAGATAGAAAAGAAAACACTTTACAACTTCTATTCCGTTGTGGGTGCTATTCCTTATATTTTGATATTTGTATTCTTCAAGGTAGCAGGCGACGGCCTTAGAACCAACATCGTTTGGATGCTGCTCACCTTTGTTGCATTCCTTGGTTCAGGCGCCGCAATGGGTGGTATCAGCGTTCTTCAGTCAGTTATGATTGCAGACTGCGTTGACTACGAGGAGTATCACAACGGAGTGCGTACAGACGGCGTATTCTTCTCCGGTCAGTCATTTATCGTTAAGCTTTCTTCAGGCATTGCTACTATTATTTCTGCCTTTGTTTACAAGATTGTAGGCTACAGCGATGTCAATATCGCAAAGCTAAATGACGCTTTGGCAAACGGCGCAGACTTTGCCACCTATGACGGCGGTACAGGCGTGGGCAAGTACGCTGCTGCAATGTTCTTCCTTGTATCAATTCCACCTGCAATCGGTATGATTCTTTCTGCTATCCCTACTGCAAAGTATGCCCTTAGCGATGATGAGCATACCCGTATTCTTGACGAGCTTGTCAGACGCAGAGCTTCTGCAAGTGCAGCCCAGGAGCCGGCACAGGATACCGACTCTGCCGCAGCAGCATTGGAGAACAATATGGACGAAATCGTTGACGAAATCAACAAATTGGACTAATATGACAGATTATTAATCGGTGAAGCAGTGGCTGTTGGGTCACTGCTTTATTTGTTAATTAAAGAAATATTTGTTGACTTGTTATATACTAAAATATATAATTATGTTGGATTGGTAATAAATTTGATTACAGTATGTTAGGAGAATAAAAATGGCTTTTGAAGCACTGTATTTGCCTATTGGTGTATCGTCCTTTGATGTAGAGACTGCCGGGGACAAGCTTTTGGATTCAAAGCAGGTTATTAACCAGGTTGATAAGAATATCGTTATGCCCGAGGGCTTGTTGCTTTCCATTGACGCAGTGGCAGAATTCCTCCGTGATAAGAATCCCGATCTGGTTATCGTCCAGAGCGTTACATTTGCTGACGCCTCATATATTGCAGAGATAATGCACCGGGTTGATTGTCAGATTATACTTTGGACTATTCCGGAGCCTGTTGTTGACGGTACCAGACTACGCCTCAATTCTCTGACCGGCGCTTTTGCCGCCGGCAACACTATGGCGAATTTTGGCAAAAAATTCATATATATTCACGGCTCTACCTTTGATGACAACACCGTGGACAAGCTGAAGGCAGTATATAAAGCCGCTAAGCTAAAAAAGAATATGTCCAACCTCAATCTGCTGCAGGTCGGCCATACCCAGGACGGATTCGGATTCGGCACAGGTATAGAGAACGAATTGATGAAAACCTTTGGGGTTAGGCTGATGTCTGTTGAGACCCGTCAGCTTATGAGCAAGGCGCTCACTTATGATGACGAAGCAATTCGTGATTTCATCTTTGACGCGCAGCAGATGATACCCAATATTTTCAATATTGACAGGCAGAATGTTTTTGATGCCGGTAGATTGTTTAAGGCGTATTTTGATTACTGTAACGAGAATCAGATTGGTGCTTTGGCTTCCCGTTGCATGCCTGATTTCATTACAGAATACGGCACTCCTGTTTGCGCTGTGCTTTCCATACTTAATGACTTGGGTATTCCGTCCGCCTGCGAGGCAGATACATATGGTGCGCTGTCCATTTATATTGCCCAGTATTTTTCAAAAATGCCGGCGTTCTTCGGCAGTCCCGTATCCATGGATGAGGAATACAATTCCCTTACATTTTGGCATTGCGGCATGGCTCCTACTACTCTGGCTCGTGAGGATTCCAGAGCACAGGCAGGTGTTCATTGTAACTGTGGCATCGGCCCTACGCTGGAGTTCGGCTGCCGTTCCTCTGACCATGCAACTGTCTTTAGAGTGGGCAAAAAGCCGGACGGCTCCTTCCGTTTCTTTATTGCTCAGGGCAGGTCCATGGACAGGTTCAAGCAGTTCAACGGTACTACTGTGGTTATAGAACCCCAAATTCCTGTTCGTCAGCTGGTTGAGAGCGCTGTCACCTCGGGCTGGGAGCCTCATTTTGCCGTTGCTCTTGCAGATATTTCCGCTGAGCTGGAGGCGTTGGCCGATATGCTGGGAATAGAGGTAGTCAAGTATTAAAAGATTATGCCGATTACTGATTATCGATAAATAACAAAAGAGAGAATTAATTATGAAATTTATATCTTGGAATGTTAACGGTATCCGTGCTTGTATGCAAAAGGGATTTATGGATTTTTTTAATTCCCAGGACGCCGACATATTTTGCTTGCAGGAAACAAAGCTGCAGGCTGGCCAAATTGACTTTAGTCCTCAGGGCTATCATTCGTATTGGAACTATGCCGACAAAAAGGGTTATTCGGGTACTGCCGTATTCACAAAGCAGGAGCCTGTTGCCGTTACCTACGGTATGGGTATTGACAGGCACGACCACGAGGGCAGAGTGATTACTCTGGAATTTGAGAATTTTTATTTTGTTACCGTGTATGTTCCCAATTCCAAGCGTGAGTTGCTGCGTCTGGATTATCGTATGGAGTGGGAGGACGACTTTAGGGCATATATCAATTCCCTTAACGAAAAAAAGCCGGTTGTCTTTTGCGGCGACCTTAATGTTGCCCATAAAGAAATTGATTTGAAAAATCCAAAAACCAATCACCAAAACGCAGGCTTTACTGATCAGGAGAGAGAAAAGATGACTCTCATGCTGGATAGTGGCTACACAGACACCTTTAGGTATTTTTATCCCGATGTTACAGGTGTGTATTCCTGGTGGTCATATATGTTCAAGTCCAGAGAAAAGAATGCCGGCTGGAGAATTGACTACTTTATCACCTCCGATTCCCTTAACGACAAGCTGGTGGACGCAAAGATTTATACCGATGTTTTCGGCTCCGACCACTGTCCCGTCGGGTTGGAAATTGACTTATGATTAAGTATTTGTTATGGGATGTGGACGGCACCCTGCTTGATTTTTTGACTGCAGAGCGCCATTCGTTAAAAAATACCTTCCGTTACTTCGGACTGGGGGACTGTTCTGACGAAAAATGCAGACAGTACTCTGCCATAAATCTAAAGTATTGGCAAAGATTGGAACGGGGAGAGGTCACCAAGGAGCAGGTGCTTGTTGGCAGATTCAGGGAGTTTTTGGAGCTCAACGGTATTACTCATATCTCTGCCCGGGATTTTTGCAAAAAGTATGAGGACGGTCTCAGCGATGTGATTACCTATATTGACAACTCCCCGGAATTGCTCAAGCGGTTATCCCATACCTACAAGCAGTATATCGTCACCAACGGGGCGCTGAATGTACAGACAAAAAAGCTTGCCAAGAGTGGCTTTGACGATGTGGTAGATGGCGTATTTATTTCTGACAGGGTAGGGTACGAAAAGCCAAGGAGAGAATTCTTTGATTATGTATTTAATGCCATTGGTAGCCCTGACCCGGCAGAGGTGTTGATTATCGGGGATTCCCTCACCAGCGATATGGCGGGAGGTATCAGCTGCGGTATTCATACCTGTTGGTATAATCCCGATGCTTTGCCAAAGCCCGACAATATCGACTACACTATCTCCAATCTGTGGGAAATTAATAATATTTTGGCATAAAAATACACCCCAAAAGTGTCTGACTTAAGGGGTGTATTTTATTAATACTCTACATTTAGATTTTCTTCTGCCTCGGCAACCTTTAGCATAATTGCACATTCGATTCTTTTGCGATGTAATTCACAACCGAATTCATATACACCGTTAACGCTGCCGGTGGTATGGTACGCATTGGCGGCGCATCCTCCGCTGCAGTACAACTTAGCAAAGCAATCCTTACATTCCTTGTGGGAATACACATTGCATTGTTCAAATTGGGTTAGTACCTCCGGATGGGTAACACCGTCATAGATGTTGCCGATTAGGAACTTGTCGTCCCCGACAAATTGGTGGCAGGGATACAGGTCGCCGCCGGGGGTAACCGCCATATATTCCGTGCCTACGCCACAACCGCTTATTCTCTTTACTATGCACGGGCCGTGGTCCAGGTCTATCATATAGTGGTAGAATGTAAAGCCGTCGCCTTTTCTGTATCTGCGCAGCATTTCGTTAGCCAGGATTTGGTACTGCTCCTTGAGTATAGGTAAGTCATCCTGCTTTAGTGCCCATGGCTCCTTTGGGTCACAAACTACCGGCTCAACCGACAATTCCTTGAATCCCAGGTCTGCCATGTGGATTAGGTCTGCCGCAAAATCCCTGTTATAATGGGTGTATGTTCCGCGAATATAGTAGTCCTTTTGGTTACGGTTGTCCGCAAATTTTTTGAATTTCGGTACGATTTGGTCATAGCTGCCGCCGCCTAACGGGGTCTTGCGCAGTCTGTCGTGCACTTCCTTTCTGCCGTCAAGGGACAGAACAACATTGCTCATTTCCTTGTTGCAGAAGTCTATTACCTCATCATCAACCAATACTCCGTTTGTAGTTAAGGTAAAGCGAAAATTCTTGTTGTATTTCTTCTCTAATTCTCTTCCGTACTTAACAAGCTCCTTGCATACATCCCAATTCAGCAACGGCTCTCCGCCGAAAAAATCCACCTCCAGATTTTTTCTGCTGCCGCTTTGCTCCACCAGGTAGTCCAGTGCGCGCTTGCCAACCTCCACACTCATTAGACCCTTATCGGTGCCGCCGTATTCGCCCTTGCCTGCAAAGCAGTATTCGCAATTCAGGTTGCAGCCGTGTGCCACATGCAGGCATATCGCCTTGATTACCCCTTGTCGCTTTTTGAACTCCGCCGCAGTAGCCTCAAAGCTATCCTCGGCAAACAATCTGCCCTCTGCAATCAGACCTTCTATATCCTCAAAGCAGAGCTGTATATCCTCCGGGGTAACATCTCGGCGGTCATTGTATTTGTTTAATATATACTCTGCAATCTCTTCCTTTGGGGTGGTGGAGTACATATTGATTATATCATAGGCTACATCATCTACGCTGTGTACACAACCGCTGTTTTGGTCCAGTATGATGTTGTAGCCGTTCATTTTGTAACTGTGTATCATTGTTCCTCACATAGAAAAACGGTGGCAATATACCACCGTAAATCCTTTACTTTAGTAATTTACTTCTTAAGCTGCTCGCACTTTTGGTTAGCTACTGAGCAAGAAGTCTTTGATGCTGACTGGCAAGATGTCTGGCACTCACCGCAGCCGCCCTTCTTTGCTGACTCACAAAGATTGCGAGATGACAATGTGTTGATTCTCTTCATATAGGAACACCTCTTTTGTTTTATTTGCTAATATTATAAATTATATACCGGCTTTTGTCAATATTTTGTTTGGCAGTAATCCGCTGTCGGACACAATATTAATGCCCTGTGCTATCGCGTTGCTTATGTAGGCTATCGCCATTGGCGTAATCTCTGCGTTGGGTAGCAGTATCGGTATATCTGGCGGATATGCCATAACAAACTCTGCCGAGATTTTGCCAACCGCTTCGCAAATATCTGTAGCAACATAGTCATCAACGGCTTTTGCGTTCCAATCGGCTTTGGTATTGGGTGCAAGTACCGACCGACATTGCTGATGGCACAGTCCGGCATCAATATCCTCCAGAGCTTCCTTCAGCATAGAGAATGCCGGCTCCTCATCTCCCACAGAGGTCATCAGGATTACATAGCTTATACTCGCCATTTCCGGCTCAATGCAGTATTTGTTCCTTAATATATCAGCCAGCTCAACTCCGGATATGCTTGCATTAGCAGTACTGATTACAATTTTGCCGGGGTCGTCGGTATATTTCAGCGATAGGTGTTCCAATTCGATTTTGCTGCGGAACTCTGTAAGCCTGCCATAGTAATCGTCAAATTCGCTTTTTTGGTTAAGTATGTAGTCACAGCATATATCCACGCTGTTCATAAGCACATAACTTGGTGATGTGGTTTGCAATATGTCCAAATACTTTTTTGTATTATATTCCAATTCCTTGTTATACACATTGCACACAGCTGTTTGTGTCAGCGACGGCAATGTCTTGTGCAGTGAGGAGATTACTATATCTCCCTTTGGATAGGCGGGGAAGTAGCTTATGCCAAAATGGGCTCCATGGGCAGCGTCTGTTATTACGGGAATATTTATGTTACCGATATTGCTAACATTGCCCTCATAGGTAGGAGAAGTGACCACAACAGCCCTCGCATCGGGATTATCGCTGATTGCTTTGCGTATATCCTCCCGGTCAATGGTAGTGTAGTATCCCTCCAGCTCGTTCCATTTGGGAGTGACAAAAATCACATTCAATCTTAGCAGAACGCAGGCGTTATATACACTTTTGTGGCAGTTGCAGGCAACAATAATAGTGTCACCCTCTTTGCATACAGCCATAATTGATGCCAGCAGACCTACAGTACTGCCGTTCACCAGCAGGTGGGAGTTATCGCAGTGATAAATCCTTGCCAGCTTGTTTTCTATCTCTTTTATTACGCCCTTTGGGGCGTGGAGATTATCCAGTCCTTCTATTTCCGTTGCGTCGATATTACTGCCCACTATGTTGAATTTGCCGTTACGCTTATGTCCGGGCATGTGCATGGGGTATTTTGTCAGACTATTTAGTTTGTAATGTAGGCTCATTTCTTTTCTCCTTTATGCAGTTTACTATGCCCAGCATTATGTATCCCGATATTATGGGGACCGCCTCGATTAGTCCTGTTTCCTTGTATATCAGCAGCAATATGATGTCCGCTGTCAGTATTCCTCCGGTAATGTAGGCAAAAGCACGGAATATCCTGCCTTTGTTGTAGCATAGCAAAAACAGCAAAAATATTGTTACCCCCATTACTGCCGAGAATAACAGTGACCCGCCGCAATGCAGATAGTAGTCGGGCTTTATGTCGTAGTCAAAGTCAAAGCCGAGGGTCAGACCCATTCCTATTCCTGCCACGGCAAGCAGAGGTATGTATGCCTTTGTATTTGTGTATCTTTTGTATGCAATGCTAATCGAGTATGCCAGTGCCGTAAAGGTAAGAATACCCCACAATACGAACAAACCCTTGTGCTCAAGCCCGATTGTTGACAATGCGCCGCTGTTCTTGTAGGGAATACCGAAGTGCATATACCAGCAGGTGTATATTGCGGCTGTCAGGGATAGTGCAATATTAACATATTTTTTCATCCAATCACCTTGGATATTATATCATTGTTAAAATAAAATAACAATACCTCAACCTATGTTGCAAAATGAAAGATGTTGTGCTATATTATAGCCGACTTAATTGATAGGGTGGTATTTATGAGTATTTCACAGATTTGTGCCATAGTTATATTTGTAATTATGTTTGCACTTATTATCAGCGAAAAGGTGGAGCGTCACATTGTTACCTTGTGCAGCGGCGGCGCTACCATGATAGCTGTATTTGGTATCTGTATGCGCAGTCCAAAGGCGCTTATGCAAACTCTTAATTTACATAACATCATTACCCCGGAATTTTGGTATGCAGGCTCTCAGGCAAGCGAGAGCAGTTCGGGTATCAACTGGGCGACTATTATTTTTATTGCCGGTATGATGGTTATGGTAGAGGGTATGGCTCGTGTGGGCTTTTTCCGTTGGCTGTGTATGAGGATTGCCAAGCTTGTAAAGTACAAGACAGTGCCCATATTTGTCACATTTATGATTATGAGTTCCGTGCTGTCGATGTTTATTGACAGTATTACGGTTATTCTGTTTTTGGCTGCCGTTACCATAGAACTTGCTCAATTGCTGAAGTTCAATCCCGTACCTATGATTTTGTCAGAGATTTTTTGTGCCAACCTGGGAGGCTCCGCTACTATGTGCGGTGACCCGCCGAACATAATTATCGGTACATCATTGGGATATACATTCGGGGATTTTCTTACACACACCGGATTTATTTCAGGCGTATCATTGGCGTTTATTGTGTTCTATTTTCTTCTTGTTTTCAAAAAAGATTTAAAGAGCGATGCCAACGCAGTTGATCCTGCCAAGCTTCCCGAGCCAAAGGAGGCAATTGTTGACAAGTCAGGCTTTATTGTCAGCTGTATTATCTTCCTGTGTGCGGTAGTGCTTCTTATTACTCACGCACAGACCGGGCTCACGGTAGCCACAATCGGCGTTGTGATAGCCGCCCTTACCCTTATTACTGCGCCAAAGCATATTGGCGAGATGCTCAAGAAGGTCGATTACAAGACCCTGTTGTTCTTTATCGGTTTGTTCATTGTGGTTGGCGGACTGGAGCAAACGGGAGTCCTTGAGCTTGTGGCTCAGCTGATTGAGAAAATCAGCGGAGGAAACACTATGGCAATGGTTGCTATTATCATTTGGGTATCCGCCGTTGCCTCTGCGTTTGTTGACAATATTCCGTTTGCCGCAACTATGATACCTGTTATCGAGAGCCTTGCCGCAACGACCGGTGTGCCGCTGTCAAATCTGGCCTGGTCATTGTCCATGGGCACCGATATCGGCGGTAGCGCAACCCCCATCGGCGCCTCGGCAAATGTTGTGGGTACATCCGTCGCTTCTAAAAATGGGTACAAAATCGGCTGGGGAACATATTGTGCAAAGGCCGTGCCGGCCACCGTTATCGTGCTTACCATATCCACAATTATTATTTTCGTTCGATATTTTTGACATATTTACTAAAATACGAATACAAAACCCGTGCTCTGCATAATAGAGTACGGGTATTTTTGTGCATTTTGTTGCAAAAATATAAAAAATATCCAAATGATATTGACTTATGTTGAAAAGTATTGTACAATTTTAACAAGTTTATTGAAAGGATGTGCTTTATATGAGCATTATTAAGAATATCGCAATCGTAGGTCACGCCTCAAAGGGCAAAACCACTCTGTCCGAGGCTATGCTTAATGTAGCCGGAGTTACCGAGAGAATGGGCAAGATTGCCGACGGCAACACCGTATCCGATAGCGACGCCGAAGAAAAGAAGAGGGGGGTTAGCATCTCCTCATCTATTATGCAGTTTGGCTACAAGAACGCAAAGATAAATGTAATTGACACTCCAGGTCTGTTCGATTTTGCCATGGGTCCTGCCGAGGGACTGCGTGCTGCCGATACGGCAATCGTTGTCGTATCTGCTCGCTCCGGTCTTGCTGCAGGAGCAGAAAAGGCGTTTCGCAACGCCGGAAAAAAGGGAATGGCTCGTATCATCGTTACCTCAAAAATGGATGACGAGCGTGCGGATTTCTACAAGGCGTTCAATGGCCTGGTTGCTAAGTTTGGAACATCCATGTGCCCTGTTGTCGTACCTATCATTCAGGGCGGCAAGGTTGCCGGATACTACAATATGATTAACGACAAGGCCTATACATACGACGGAATCAAATCCAAGGAATCCGATATTGTCCACGACGATTCTGCTCGTTTTGACGGTATCAAGGAGGTATTTTGCGAGGCTGTTGCCGGTACCGATGATGAATTGATGGAAAAGTATTTTGACGGCGAGCCCCTTACTGCAGAAGATAAGGCGAAGGGTCTTGCTATCGGTCTGGCAGAGGGTACGATTATCCCGGTATTTGCTCTGTCCGGTCTTACCGGTGTGGGCGTTGATATGCTTCTCGATTTTATCAAGGACTGCTGTCCTGCACCCAAGGGAGAGTATGCTATCGACGCTTCGGGCGAACCTATCGAGCTTTCTGTGGACCAGGCGGGTCAGTTGGCTGCTGTCTGCTTCAAAACCGTTGCAGACCCGTTTATCGGCAAGCTGAACTATTTTAAGGTTATTTCCGGCACCATGACCCAGGGCGCTACTGTTGTGAACGCCCGCAATGGCGAGGAGGAAAGATTAGGTAAGCTTATCAATCTCTTGGGCTCAAAGCAGGTTGACGCAAAGGAGGCAGTTGCCGGCGACATCTGTGCAGTAGCAAAGCTGGGCACATTCAAGACCGGAGATACATTATGTGCACCCGGTAAGGTTGTTACTCTGGATACTGTTCCCGTACCTACTCCGGCTTACTCTATGGCAGTTCTGGCTACCAAGAAGGGCGACGAGGAAAAGATTTCCAACGCTATTACCAAGATGATAGAGGAAGACCCGTCCCTGGAGTACAAAAATAATAACGAAACACATCAGTCAATCTTGTCCGGACTCGGCGAACAGCATTTAGATGTATGTTTGTCCGTAATGAAGGCAAAATATAATGTAGAGGCACAGCTTGTTCAGCCCAGAGTTGCATATCGCGAGACCATTACTCGCAAGGTTTCTTGCCAAGGCAGACACAAAAAGCAGTCAGGCGGTCACGGTCAGTTCGGCGATGTATTTATCGAATTTGAGCCGTTTGATTCCGACGAGCTTGTATTTGCAGAACGGGTTGTAGGCGGCTCCGTACCCAAGAATTTCTTCCCTGCGGTTGAGAAGGGTCTTGTGGAGAGTATGGAAAAGGGCGTTCTTGCCGGCTATCCTATGGTTGGCGTAAAGGCAACGCTTTTTGACGGCTCATACCACCCTGTTGACTCCTCAGAGATGTCATTCAAAATGGCTGCCTCCATTGCCTTCAAGAACGGTATTCCCCAGGCAGGACCTGTTCTTTTGGAGCCGATTATTACTCTCAGCGCTCTATGCAATGACGAGGCTATGGGCGATGTTATCGGCGATATTAACAAGCGTCGCGGCCGTGTATTGGGTATGTCTCCAACAGCCGACGGTATGCAGGAGATTATTGCCGAAGTTCCTGAGTCGGAGATGACCACATTCTCTACCTCCATGCGTCAAATCACTCAGGGCAGGGGCTCCTTTACCACCAAGTTCGCTCGCTATGACCGTTGTCCGGAGCATATTGCCCAGCGTATTATTGCGGAGGCAGAAGTTCAAGAATAAGGTGAATTAATGAAGTTTCTCAGTGAGTTAAAAAAATTGTCCATCGGCACAATAATTGTGTCTGCGCTTATGGGATTTATGTTTTTGTTCTTTCCCGGCGCCAGCATAATGTATATGTCCCTGATAGTCGGCATTGCGCTGATAGTGGTAGGCGTTATTCAGGTGGTTACTTATTGTATCAATAAGGAATCCCGCTTTTCGCTTATGCTGGGCGTTATTGTGCTGATTGTGGGCATCGTTGTGTGCGTAAAGTATCGCCAGATAATCTCGTTGATAGTTGCTATTTGCGGAGTATTCATTCTGGCATCCGGCATTGTGGATTTATTCACCGGCATAAAGACAGCGTTCGTCTCCAGAATTGCCGGCATTACCACAGTGATACTTTCTATTATTTCCATTATTTTCGGCTTTGTGGCAATCACAAAATCTGCCCAATTGACCGATGGAATTATCCAGTTCATCGGCGTTGCATTACTTGTTTATTCCGTGCTTGACCTGTTTGCCTATATCGAGGTCAAAAGGTTGGTAACCGGAGTTGCGCGCAATGTTACGGACGATGATGAGATTGTGGTTGACGCTACCATTGTTGACGATACGGACGAATAGCAGTAATAAAATAAGATATACCTCCATACACATTGTATGGAGGTTTTTTTATGGCTGATTTTTCTGACAAGCAAAAGCATACCGTCCTTATAGAAAATCGCGAGACAATCGAAATGACAGGTATAATTGATGTGGATTCCTTTAACGAGGAGGAGGTTCGTGCCCGCTCGGACTATGGCAATATTATGATAAAGGGTGAGCATCTTTCTGTGGACACCCTGGATGTTACAGACGGCAGTCTGGCTGTTTCCGGCACAATAACCGCGTTGGTTTATTCCGACATAAGCGTCGCTAAATCAGTTTTCGGCAGGTTGTTTTCCGGTGATTGATTATCTGCAGTTTCTTGGCTTGGGATTTGCCTTTGGTTTTTCGTTTTATTTTGTCACCTTTGTTAATCGCTTGATAGGCGTCAAGTGGCTGTCCTTTGTTAACGACGCATTGTTGCCGGTGGTTTGGGCGTTTGCTGCTTTTTCTGCCATAATTATCATTAACAACGGCAATATCCGTTGTCAGTACTTTATTATGATTGCAGCGGGAATTTTTCTATACAGCGTATCTGTGCATAAGCTGTTCAATCCCTTTGTAAACAAGCTTGTTTCCAAAATTTCTCACAGACCTAATATGCTCAAAAGTTTTAAAAAGGTATTGCATTTGAAGTAACATTATTCTATAATATTTTTAATCTGGTTTGGGAGTGAGATTGATGAAGGCGACGGCAGAGTCCAAGAATAGCAAAAAAGCGATTTTACGCATAGTGTTGATTGCTTTGTTTGTTTTGCTTGCCCTTTACTGCACTGTAATGCTGATAAAGAATACTGCCGACATCAGCCGCCTTAAGGCCCAAAAGGAGGAGCTTGACTCACAGTACAGCCAGCAGGTCGAGGAGAATGAACGCCTGGAGGGCATCGTTAATTCCGACGATAAGGACGAATATATAGAACAAGAAGCCCGCGAAAAAGGATATGTAAAAGAGGGCGAGACAGTTTTTTATAATATCGACGAGAGCAAATAGTGTTATTGCCGGAGCGAAGCATAATGCCTCGCTCCGTATTATTGTAGGAGAAAAATATGTACATGACTATGGTTGCAACCTGCCTGTTGGGTATCGAAGGATTGGTTGCAGATGAACTCAAGAATATGGACGCCCATAATGTCAATGCACACAACGGCAGAGTGTTTTTTGAGGGTGATGAGACAATACTGGCCAGAGCGAATATATGGTCCCGTTACAGTGAGAGAATTCTCATTGTACTTGACACCTTTGTCGCTTCTACCTTTGAGGAGCTGTTTCAGGGTGTCAGGGCGTTGCCGTGGTCAGAGTTTATCGGCAGGGACGATACATTCCCGGTAAAAGGCTTTTGTATCAATTCTGCACTTCATTCCGTTCCGGATTGCCAAAGTATAGTAAAAAAAGCGGTTGTGGAATCCCTTAAGGAGGACTACAATATTTCCTGGTTTCAGGAGACAGGACCTGTTCATCAAATCCAATTTTCTATTATGAAGGACGAGGTCACCGTTATGCTGGACACCTCGGGTCCGGGATTGCACAAGCGTGGCTACAGACCTGTGGGTAATGACGCGCCAATCAGGGAGACACTTGCCGCTGCAATGTGCAGTCTATCCCGTCTTCGTCATTATCATACTATGTATGACCCCTGCTGCGGCAGCGGTACCATCCTCATTGAGGGAGCTATGATGGCACACAATATTGCACCCGGCATTAACCGCAATTTTGATGTGGACAGATGGGGATTCATACCGGAGAGGGTGTGGATGTCGGAGCGTGAGCGCTGCCACGATTTGATAAAAAAGGATACTGATTTTGTTGCTTTCGGCAGTGATATTGACCCCCACGCTATCCAGCTGACAATGCGCAATGCCCACAATATAAAGGTGGACAAATTCCTGAGATTATCCGTCGCAGATATAAAGAATTTTGACCCCACTACGGAAAGGGGAACACTGATTACCAATCCACCCTATGGCGAGCGTATGCTGGATATCAGAACAGCTGAGGGTATATATCGCACCATGGGCGAAAAGTTTGTTGCCCGCCGCGGCTGGTCATACGGAATTATCTCTCCGGACGAGGAGTTCGAAAAGGCCTTTGGCCGCAAGGCAGACAAGCGCCGCAAGCTGTACAACGGTATGATAAAGTGCCAGTATTATATGTATTTTAAGTAAAGATAAAGGACTTGACCGAGGTCCGCCGGTGTGTAGAAATTTATGATTTGACCTTCTCTACACGCTAAAAGGACTTGACCGTAGTCAAGTCCTTTGTTTTTGGTACTTATTTCTTTTTTGAAACATTGATTGTTGCCGAATATTTGCCGTATATCCACATATTTTTTCCATCCTTGACAGATACTGTGACGGGATATGTTCCCGTTGCAGTTATATCGGACACATCGCAGGTTATCGATATGCTGTTTTTGTCGATTTTTGTGCCTCTTGGCGCAATTAACGTCGCTGTTTTGGTGGACAGGGACTTGACGGAGTAGGTGTATTCATCGGATTCGTTCTGCTTTTCGACCATATTGGGATTGATGGATACGCCGTATGCTTGGTATGTGGACGGCACGGTTATGGTTGCCGTTACTGTTGTAACCTCGTTATCGTTCAGCGCAATTCCCGACAAATTGGTTATGTCAAAGGTGAAGGTGTTGCGCCCTACACTAAGAGAAGAAAATTCAACAGTTCCTATTATTGCCGAGGTAATATTGGCAGAGTCCAGCACGCCACAGGATATTGTGGATACCGAGTATTGCTCTTGCAGTGCGTCCTTTGGCAAATCTTCGGGCATATCCTCATATTCTACTGCCACCGGCAGGGTAGTATCCTTTAGTATTGGCAGAGTAACGGATATTGTGTTGATTTCTTTGTCCGGTGCCTTTTTTGATGCGACGGACAGATATGAGTCGTATGCGCCGGAGCCGCTAAGTTGGATTTTGCAATCGGCATTGTACATTTCGGTCAGCTCATCAGCCTCGCCAAAATCTACAGTTACGCTTACATCGTCAATTTTTTCAACATAAGTCTTTGGACCGGTAACTATTACCTTGTCATCACTGAGCACAGGTGTGCCGAAGTAGTAGCCGTCGGCAGCCTTTGTTGAGTCAAAGTTCGTTTTGACATCAAAGGTCTTGGACATATTTGCATCAAAGTAGCATTGTACGCTGTTTGGATATGTGGATGAAATATCGTAGTCAAGAGTTTTTGATTTGTTTGTTACGATAATGGGTATTGATTGTTCGCCGGTACGGTTAACATTGCTGGTATCAAATTTTACTGCCAAGTCTTCTTCCTTAACTTGACCGATAACATATTTTGGTCCGGATATGGTTACCGACAAGTCAACGGTGTCTTGCAGCGTGTAGTACTGCATACCCAGTTGCTCGGATACCTCGTCACTCAACTCTATCGGCATGTGCAGCTTGATAGTTTTTGTTTCTGCGGTGCCGATTGACAGGGAGGTAAATATCCATATCAGCACGGCCAATACCAGTGCCAATCCAATCAGATATTTGTCGTTGTATATCAGCTTTCTTAGGGATATACCTTTTTTCTTATTTGACATTGTTTTTTATCCTCCTTCTCAGCTTGCTTACCATTTTTCCGTCGGAGGCGTCACCGTTTGGTATAAAGTTGGATACAAGTATATCTCTCATATCACCGGAGGATATATTCTTTTGCAGGGAGCCGTTCATTGCACAGCTTATGTCACCGGTTTCCTCGCTGACCACAAACACTATGGCATCGCTCTGCTCGCTTATTCCCAGCGCGGCACGGTGCCTGGTTCCCAATGCAGAGGATATGTCATTGTTTTTTGTCAGCGGCAGAATACATCCGGCTGCACATATCTTTGTACCGCGAATAATCACAGCGCCGTCGTGCAGCGGCGATTTGGGATAAAACAGGTTTTCTATTAATTCCTTGGATGGGGCGGCGTCAAGGTGTGTTCCCGTGGAAATAATATCGCCCAGCAGCGTCTGGTTTTCGAACACAATCAGCGCTCCCGTCTTTGCGTCGGACATTTCGGCACATGCCTTGCAGGTGGCGTCGATAACCTTGTTCATTTCGTTAATATCCAGTGCCACACCGCTACGCAGCATGGACATGATACTGTTGCTGGCAGCGCCTGTACCGAATCTCTCCAGTATGCTGCGTATTTCCGGTCCAAACAGAATCACAATTATGATAAGAATGTTGGAAAAAATAGCTTTCATAATATAACTGGATGCGCCCATTCCGAGGAAGGTTACCAGTCCGTACAGAGCAGCAAGGATAATAAGACCTCTTATCAACTGCATAGCCCTGGTTTCTCTGACGATTCTGATTACCAAATATAATACTATAGCAACAAAAAGAATATCCACAGCGTCAATATAGCCAAAGGTGCTGAATAATCCCTTGACCTGGCTGAAGAAATCTACTATCGTATTGCCCAGATTCCTGAAGTATCTGAATCTGAATGCTAATTCCATTGCTTCAAACATCGGTTCAACTTCCTAACAAATTTTATACTAATATATGATACCATATTTTTGCAGATAAATAAAGTCAATTTGCCAAGTTTTTTACCACATTTACAAATTTGTTACATTCCGCCATTGTGGTGGTAAATCCCGGTGACACCCTTACTGTGCCGCTGTCAATTGTGCCAAAGTGACGGTGGGCCAGGGGAGAGCAGTGCAATCCCGCCCTAACGCAAATACCATGCTCCGCCATCATATTTGCCACAGCCTCGCTGGAATAATTGCCAAGATTAAATGACAGTATGGGCATTGTGGCAATTCTTTCGGGATTAGGGGTATATAGCTTGACGGCATCGATATTTGAGAGTCGATTGTATATATGGGCGCATAGGCTCATTTCGTGACTTAGCATATTTTCTCTGCCGATACTGTTAATATAGTCTATACCTTTGCCAATGGATATTATACCGGAGTTATTAAGCGTTCCTGCCTCCAGCCTTTCCGGGTAGTAATCAGGCTGCTTCAGGCTTATTGAGGAACTGCCTGTACCACCCACCGCAAAGGGGGATATATCAATACCGTCCCCGATTGCCAGGAATCCGGTACCCATTGCCCCAAGTAATGATTTGTGTCCCGGTGCGCACAGAATATCTATATTATCCCTTTTTGCGTTTATATCTGCAATGCCTGCTCCCTGGGCGCCGTCCACAACAAATTTTATATTATTCTTTCTGCAAAGCTTGCCGATTTTTGCAATAGGAAATGTTACACCGAACACATTACTGGAGTGCATACATACCACAAGGGTGGTGGTTGGTTTGATTTTTGACTCAAAATTTTTTACGGTTTCGTCCTCATCATAGCTGTATTTTGCAATGTCGTATGTTATTATTCCTTTGCTTTGCAGCGACTCTACCACCCTGGCAACGCTGTTATGCTCCAGGGATGATATGATAATGTGGTCTCCTTTTTTTACCCTGCCGCATATTGCCATATTCAGTGCTTCGGTGCAGTTTTTGGTAAATATTATTCTTTGGGGAGAAAAGCCGAACATATCTGCCACCTTTTCTCGCACGGTATATATTTTTTCCGCAGCTTGTATGCTTTCTTTGTACCCGCCTCTGCCGCTGTTAAAGGACAGATGCTGTAACGCATTGTTTGTGGAAAGTATTACGCTTTTCGGCTTTGGGTAGGAGGTTGCCGAATTGTCCAGGTATATCACTCCTCCTCAACCCCCAAAATGTTTATGCCGTTTTCTTTTAGTATATCCATCACGCCGTTGTCGGCATTGACAGTAATCATATATCCGCATCCGTCGCCGGGCTGTGGATTTTTTATTCTTGATAGCGTAGGCTTGTATCCCTTTGCCCTTAGCAGGCGTTGGGCTCGCTGAGCATTGGTTATTGCTCCCAGCTTAATCCTGTAGTACATAAAAATCACCTCTTTCTTATTTATACATTCTATGCTGATTTTGCCTATTGTTTATTTTCACAAATACTCAGGTTCGGAATAGAATACCCTAAGGAGTGATTTTATGTTCAATTATGTTAAGAAATTACAATATCCAATCAATATAAAGCACCCGGACCCCCGCGCCGCCGCCATTATTATCAGTCAGTACGGCGGGCCCGACGGCGAACTCGGGGCAAGTCTGCGCTATTTGTCACAACGCTATTCCATGCCATATCCGGAATTGAAGGGATTGCTAACAGATATAGGCGTTGAGGAACTGGGACATCTCGAAATGATTGGCGCAATGGTGCATCAGCTTACACGCAATCTGACGGAAAAACAGATAGAGGAGTCGGGATTTGCTCCTTATTTTGTTGACCATACTGTGGGCGTGTATCCAACCTCTGCCAGCGGCTCACCCTGGAATGCCGCCGGAATGCAGGTAAAGGGCGACCCTATAGCCGACCTCAACGAGGATTTGGCAGCAGAGCAAAAGGCCAGAGTAACCTACGACAATATTTTGCGCCTGGTTGACGACCCGGATGTTATCGAGCCAATCAAGTTTTTGCGCCAGCGCGAGATTGTCCATTACCAACGCTTCGGCGAGGGCTTGCGTGTGGTTACGGATAAGCTTAACAGCAAAAATTACTATGCCACAAACCCGGCGTTTGATGATTAAAAAAACAGACACCTCCATAACCGAAGGTGTCTTTTGTACATAGTACTGATTGATGAAGCTTATTTTTATTTTGTTGCTATATAATATACTTTTCTGCACCTGAAAGATAGGCTGAATAGTCAACTCTGATGAGATTGTAATTATTAGGCACTTCGGGATGATGAAAAGCTATATGCCCGATATAGCCCACATAGTTTATGGTAAAATCCTTGTTTAAGGCATAAATATCATCCCATTTTCTCTTTGTGGGTTTCTTGCCGTCGCCAAAGCGAAAGCCCTCTGACTCGGCGTTTTGCAAAAATATTTTTGCAACATTTTTGCTTGACAGATACACATACACTCTGCCGTCAAGGTTTAATAATTCTGCGATTGTTCTCATAGTAACACTCCTTAAAAAATAATTCCATAAGAGTGCAAAAGAAAACTCCCATCGTTATGATGGGAGCAAAAAAGAACGCAAAAACAAATTCACAACACCCATCATACAAGCATTAGCACCTTACAAACGCAGGTTGCTGTGTGGTCAACGGGCTTGTCCCTCGCACACTCTTTATGGTAATTTTATTATATCATTATGTTTTTATATCGTCAACAAGACAAAAAATAAAGGGATATTTTTGGGACTTTAAAATTATTATCAATCTTATTATCGAACAGTTAATTTAAGTATTAACATAACATTGCTATTGTGTTAAAAGAAATATAGTGATATAATTCGTTTGAACATTATTTTATATGTGATGAAGAGGAATATTGATATGAGTCAAGAAGCACAAGTAACAAGACAAGGATTATTGGATTTATTAAAGTCAGCTAATGGTGATCAATTTGTAGTTCCGGTATATCAAAGAAATTATACATGGAGAGCCAATTATGAAGTAAAACAGTTTTTAACTGATTTAGATGCTGTAATTAGCGGTGAATATCCAAGACACTTTTTAGGTGTGATAATTTTTTTAAGTAAAACAATTAAACTGGGTGTCAATGAAATGTCTATTATAGATGGACAACAAAGATTGACAACTATCTTTTTAACTTTGTACGCTGCAAAATCAATTTATGAAGAAATTGGAGATTCTTATAGTGCAGGAGTAATAGAAACTAATTATTTAGTAAACTCACACGAACCAAAACACAGATTAAAGCCATTAGTCGCAGATGATGATGTTTACAGATGTATAGTAGAAAATAAATTTGATGAAATAGATAATAAAGGATCAAAGATATATTTAAATTATTTAGCAATCAAAGAACATTTAACTGATTTGATATCAAAAGGATACAATCTTGATGATGTCATTATGGCAATGGATAAACTATATCTTGTCAGTATCCCTATTAACGAAAATGACAATGCACAAAAAATATTTGAAAGCATCAATGCTACCGGTTCAAAATTAACTGCCGCAGATTTGATTAGAAATTTCTTGTTAATGAATCTTGATAGCGATACACAAGATGAGTATTATTCAAAGTATTGGAAGAAGATAGAGGATTGTGTTTCTTCAGATTCAAAGAGTCTGGAAATGTTTTTTAGAATGTTTTTGGCAATAAAAACATTCACTTTAGTTGCTAAAAACAATGTGTATAGAAGTTTTGTTGAGTGGCTTAAGAATAATCCCATAAATATAAAAGATTTATTTGAAAATCTTTTAGAGTATGCAAAAGTATATAAATTCTTATATATTGATGATATTAGTGGATTAAAACCTATATTAAAATGTGCATTAACTGATTTTAGAAAATTCAATTCTGATTTGCCATTACCATTAGCAATGGAATTGTACGAGCAACATTTACAAGGAAACATTGATATAGACAATTTTGCTAAATCAATTGATTCAATAAACGCATATCTAATTAGAAGAAGTTTGTGTGATTTAGATTCAAGTAATGTCACCCGATTGTTCCCGACCATACTTAAAAAACTTCTTGAAAAATGCAACGGTGATTTTTCAAATGTTGTTGATATATTAAATCAAGAAATGGTTGGAAATAATATAAATACCAGTGGTAGTTATATGCCAACTGATGTGCAAATGCATGATATGTTACATAATGCAAGTGTATATAAAAGGCCTGCTCTTAGAATTGTTCTCGACAGATTGGAAACTGATAATAATCCTGCTCCAATTGTACTATCTTCCTTAAGTGTAGAACATCTTATGCCACAAACTCCAACAACAGAATGGCTTGAAGAGTTGGGCGTAAATGAAGATGAATATTTTGCAAATCTTCATAGATTAGGAAATTTGACACTTGCCACCAAGCCAGATAATAGTCGAATGGGCAATTCAATATGGGAATACAAAAATGAAGTGTTAAAAAACACTTTACACTTGAAATTGAATGTTGAATTGTTACCGATTGTTCAATGGAATATTGATTGCATTGAAAAAAGAACTAACGAACTGATTGACCGTATTTGCAAATTATATCCTTATCCAAAAGTAAAAATCGTAGATGAGAATTCTTCAAAAAGTATTGTTAGTGAAAATGAAGCCTTGGAAATAGTTTCTGATTTGTTGTTTGGAGATTTGGAATATGAAGAGATAGAAAAGAATCGCATTTATGTATCTCAAGATAAAGAAAATGGTTATCTGTTATCAACATCAAAAATGTATCCACAAGGAAACAAAGAGAAATATTGGTTTGGATATAGAATCAACAGGCTGGAAAAAATTAAAGATACTGCAAACAAAAATATGGTGTTTGTTTGTAGAAATGACAAAACATTAATTATAAAATTTCCAAAAAGTTTCATTGATAGTATTTTAAGTAGACTTAACACATCGGAAGATGAAAACGGTAATATAAAGCATTATCATATTGTTATATTTAAAGACAATAGCAAATGCACACTCTTGCTATCACGACCTACATTAGAAGAAATTGATATTTCAGAATATGTAGTTGCAGAAATATAATTAAACGAAAGAGCCAACTTTGATAAGTTGGCTCTTTTTATCGATCATTAACTATTTCTGTTTATTTTACAATGATAATATTTCTGCTCTTTTCTTTTTTGTAAGCTTGTTGAGGATTTCGTCGTAGGCTTTATCCAATAATTCCTTAACAACAGGGCAACTGTCTGCATCAATTAAAATTTTCATAGCACATTACAAATTGCGGATTATAAATCCAAATCCTTCAAATATTTTGCAGTTGCTTTCTTGCCGGCTTTGAAGCCCTTTAGGATAAAGCCGTGGTCTCCGTGAACCTCGATCAATTCGCAATTCTCATATCTCTCATTCGCTTTTCTTGAATATTCAATCTTAACGAGCTTGTCCTCAATTCCGTGAATAATCAAAACAGGCTTTTTGAAGGTGCAAATCTGCTCATAAGGGTCAAGTGCTCTTGCATCCTCAACATACTTTTTGCCGAGCTTGACAAAAACACCGTAAAAGCTGTCAGGCACATTGTTTGGATCGATCTTTGTTCCGATTACACATCCGCGTCTTGAATCATCGGGAATACACAAAGCTGGATAATACATAATCAGTCTTTCAATTTCATCCTCTTTTTCGGCAGCTACTAACGAGCATACAAGTCCACCCTGACTGCAACCGCAAAGGGTTATATGATTGTTATCAACACAATCAAGATTTTTCGCATATTCAAGCACATCAAAAAGATTTTTCTTTTGAGTCTGTACGCTCATATTTACACTTTTGCCACCTGAAATTCCACTTCCGGACATACAAAAATCAAACATAATTACGGCATATCCTGCGTCTGTAAATGCCTTTGCATAAGGCAATGTTATGAGCATATTGCTTGCAAATCCGTGGCATAAAATGACAGTCTTTTTAGGCACTTTCGCATCACAATTAAGCATTATTCCTCTTAATGTGTTTCCTGCACTTGTTATCTTGAACGTTTTAATTTTCATAAAAATTCATCCTTTCGTAGTTTCAATCAATAATTATATTAAGCTGTTCAGCAATGCTTCGCAGCCGGCGTAGATATCCTTGTAG
>JAQXWS010000080.1 GCA_029225565.1 Eubacteriales bacterium | reverse complement strand
CAGAGATATTCATAATCACACAAAAGAATTTTATGACAAAGAACATTTATACCCGAATTACGAATATCACGAAAACTTCCTAAAAAGCGAAATGAATAAATTCGATATTAGCAACTGGTAAAACATATTAAGCACCTCAATTTCGAGGTGCTTTTTTACATAAAAATACAGTTTTGAACAAATTGTAAAGTTGGCGTGATATTTTAGTTATGTGACACGATTAATTTTCAAAAATACATAACAGAGCCAAATGCAAAAGACATAATAACGATATAGAGCAGAGGTTTATCCTCTGCTCTCTTTTTGTTTTATGAGCCTCTGCAAGGCGTTTTTTATATTAGTCAAAGTAATTTTTATTGATAAATGGTAAAAGGTCATAAATGCACCACAAGAAAAAACACAAAGTGGTACAATTTAATCACAGGTGAGGGAAAGCCCACCTAACAAATCAATTTAGTAGCGACTATTAAACGCAGAAAGAATTAATAATTTTCAAAAGAAAGGTTAAAAAGGTAAAAAATGAAAGCGAATTTTGAAAAGAGAGAGATTGTACTAACAAAAGTAGAGTACCTTGTCTTAAATTCCTCTGTTGGCAATTAAGAATGTATCTATCACACCCTTGTTCAAAGGTGATAGATACTTGACTAATCATTGATAATTTCTTCATAAAAACTTGACCTCAACTTAATATTTTTTACAAAAAAACATTAGACACATCATAACAAAAACTTGTCAAATGATGTGTCTAACTTTTTTATCAATGATTAAATTTACAATTTAATGCTTAAGCCTCGAAAGCGGCTTATTTGCTTGCCTCTTCTACTGCAACTGCGCAAGCTACGGTAGCACCAACCATTGGGTTGTTACCCATGCCGATAAGTCCCATCATCTCTACATGAGCAGGAACAGATGATGAACCTGCAAACTGTGCGTCGCTGTGCATACGGCCCATAGTATCGGTCATACCGTAGGAAGCAGGACCTGCAGCCATATTGTCCGGATGAAGTGTACGGCCTGTACCGCCACCGGATGCAACAGAGAAGTACTTTTTGCCTTTCTCTACGCACTCCTTCTTGTAAGTGCCGGCAACCGGATGCTGGAAGCGAGTCGGGTTGGTTGAGTTACCTGTGATAGAAACATCAACGCCCTCCTTCCACATAATAGCAACACCCTCGGTAACATCGTTGGCGCCGTAGCAATTAACCTTGGCACGAAGACCGTCGGAGTAAGGCTTGCGGAATACTTCCTTAACCTCGCCGGTGTAGTAATCCATCTCGGTCTCAATGTATGTGAATCCGTTGATACGAGCGATAATCTGAGCAGCGTCCTTGCCAAGACCGTTAAGGATAACGCGAAGCGGCTGCTTTCTTACCTTATTAGCCTTCTCAGCGATACCGATAGCGCCCTCTGCAGCAGCAAATGACTCGTGACCTGCAAGAAATGCAAAGCACTCTGTCTCCTCCTCAAGGAGCATCTTGCCGAGGTTACCGTGGCCGAGACCAACCTTGCGCTGGTCGGCAACAGAGCCCGGAATACAGAAGGACTGAAGTCCCTCGCCAATTGCGGCAGCAGCGTCAGCAGCTCTGGTTGCGCCCTTTTTGAGTGCAATTGCACAGCCTACAGTGTAAGCCCACTTTGCATTCTCAAAGCAGATTGGCTGGATGCCCTCAACAATCTTGTATGGGTCAAAGCCCTTTGCCTGGCAGATTTCTCTGCACTCTTCGATTGACTTGATGTCATATTTTGCGAGAACGTCAAGAATTTGCTTCTCTCTTCTCTCATAAGATTCAAATAAAGCCATTTTTGTGTCCTCCTTACTCTTTTCTTGGGTCGATAATCTTTACAGCGTCAGCCACTCTGCCGTACTGACCCTGTGCCTTCTCAAAAGCGGTGTTAGCGTCGTCGCCGCCCTTGATGAAGTCCATCATCTTGCCGAAGTTAACAAACTTGTAGCCGATAATCTGGTCATCGGCGTCAAGTGCGATTCCGGTAACATAGCCGTCGGTCATCTCGAGGTAGCGAGGACCCTTGGCCAATGTGCCGTACATAGTACCAACCTGTGAGCGAAGACCCTTGCCAAGGTCCTCAAGACCGGCTCCGATGGTAAGACCGTCCTCAGAAAAAGCGCTCTGTGTACGGCCGTAAACAATCTGCAGAAACAGCTCTCTCATTGCTGTGTTGATGGCGTCGCATACAAGGTCTGTGTTGAGAGCCTCAAGAATGGTTCTGCCGGGAAGAATCTCTGATGCCATAGCAGCAGAGTGAGTCATACCTGAGCAGCCGATTGTCTCAACAAGAGCCTCTTGGATAACGCCCTCTTTTACATTAAGTGTCAGCTTGCAGGTGCCCTGCTGAGGTGCACACCAGCCGATACCGTGTGTGAAACCGGAAATGTCTGTAATTTGCTGTGCCTTAACCCACTTTGCCTCCTCCGGGATTGGAGCTGCGCCATGTGCTACGCCCTGAGCAACAGGACACATAGTTTCAACTTCATGTGAATAAGTCATATAGAATACTCCTTCCATTTTTTAGAGCAAAGATGGCGTACCCAGCCTGCCCCAAATAATAATCAAATTAATTATCGCCAATATTATACCCAATTTATAATCTATGTTCAAGAGATAATATTGAAATTTTAGCAGTTTTACCACATTTATTGTCGAATTGGCATCATTTTATGGTAACAGTTAAAAAAAGGAACGGCGTTTTTGCGCCGTTCCACCGGCTCGGTGGGCGCTTATGCACACAATCCCTCAGTTTTGCTAAAGCAAAACAGCTCCCTTTACACAAGGGAGCCGTAATAGCTTGTATATTTGGCGTGGTTCAAACCACTTTATCGACAGTCGAAGGAACGGCGTTTTTGCGCCGTTCCCCACAGTGATTTACTTTACTGATTGCACAATACCCTCGGCAAGACCTGCCACGGACTGAATCTCGGATGGGATAATAATCTTGGTTGCCTGACCGTCGGCAGCCTTTGCAAATGCCTCCATAGCCTTAAGCTTTAGTACTGCGTCATTTGCATTAGCCTCGTTGAGCAGCTTGATAGCATCGGCAGACGCCTTTTGAACGGTAGCGATAGCCTGAGCCTCGCCCTCTGCCTCGCGAATCTTTGCTTCCTTAACAGCCTCGGCTGCAAGGATTGCAGACTGCTTTTCTGCCTCTGCCTCAAGAATCTTGGATTCCTTGTGACCCTCTGCAACCAGAATGCGGGACTGCTTTTCGCCCTCGGCACGCAGGATTGCCTCACGGCGCTCACGCTCTGCCTTCATCTGCTTTTCCATAGCGTCCTGAATCTCCCTGGGAGGAATAATGTTTTTCAACTCAACTCTGTTTACCTTAATGCCCCACGGGTCGGTAGCCTCGTCAAGGATAACTCTGATTTTTGCATTGATAGTATCACGGGAGGTAAGGGTTGAGTCCAGCTCCAGCTCACCGATGATGTTACGCAAAGTTGTAGCCGACAAATTCTCGATAGCGGAAATAGGGCTCTCAACACCGTAGCAATACAGCTTTGGGTCGGTAATCTGATAAAATACTACCGTATCAATCTGCATGGTAACATTGTCCTTTGTGATAACCGGCTGGGGCTTAAAGTCAACAACCTGCTCCTTTAGGGATACCACCTTTGCAATACGGTCAATGAACGGAATTTTTACATGCAGGCCTGTCTGCCAGGTTGCAAAATATGTGCCCAAACGCTCGATAACAAAAGCCTTTGACTGAGGCACAACTCTGATATTGGTCAATACCATGGCAATAAGTGCCACTACTATCAGTACGATAAAAATAATTAATGCTTGCATAAATTTCTCCTTAAATAAATTATTTGCGGTTTATGTTCTATTATTCCTTAAGCGATACTATCAGCTTTACGCCGTCAATACGCTCTACGGTTACTATTGAGTCCGCAGGGATAATGTCCCCACCGGATGAGCGAGCGCTCCACAGCTTGCCGTCTGCCTTGACAGTACCGACAGCATCCAGATTGTTGATGTCTTCAACAACCACAGCGTCGTTGCCGATGCAACGGTCTGCATTGGTGCTCTGCCTGGTGGCAGTCAGCCTTTTTTTGACCAGGGGTCGAGTAGCAACCAGGGATATTACAGATACGCCGATACATATCAGCACCTGAGCAACAACCGGTGCACCACTTATTGCTGCTATCAGGCCTGCTACGGACCCCAGCACAAACCATATTGACACAAGCTGTACGGTAACGCCCTCCATCACGCCAAAGGCCAAAATCAGCGCTGCCCATACAACATAGGCTATTGTCTGTGATGTCATACTATCCACCTCCGTATTTATTACATATGTTGTTATATCCAGTCATATGCCGGGACACAACATTTTCCATATGTTGACCTAATTATACCATATTTTCGCAAAAAAATCAATATGTTGTGGTTGAGTCCAAATGAGATTTACAATCTATTCACAACTGACCACAAGTCCTTGTACTTGACAAATTCCATTGTTATTCCTGTGGTATATATAGAAAAAATCACCCATCGGCTGTGATGGGTGATAATCGGTTATTAGTACTTAACAGGGGTTGAATCCAGATATTTGTTGACCATAAGCGCTACTTTGAATACAATGGCGTCGTCAAATTCTCTCAGGTCGAGCCCTGTAAGCTTTTTAATCTTTTCCAGACGGTAAACCAAGGTGTTACGATGCACAAACAACTTGCGTGATGTCTCGGATACATTGAGGTTGTTCTCAAAGAATTTTTGAATAGTAAACAGAGTCTCCTGGTCAAGGGAATCAATGGAGCCCTTCTTGAATACCTCGCGCAAAA
Source organism: Eubacteriales bacterium (assembly GCA_029225565.1). Lineage (GTDB taxonomy): Bacteria > Bacillota > Clostridia > Oscillospirales > Acutalibacteraceae > Eubacterium_R. The sequence goes on along the minus strand of JAQXWS010000080.1, from coordinate 59,255 downwards.
ACATCTCGCACAAGGTGGTGGGCAGTTGATAAATAAGGCGGGCAATACCAAGATTCTCGTAGCTGATTATGGAACGCTCGGTATCGAATACCTTACCGACCTCCAGGGCTACCTGTGCCTCCTTAAAGGATTTTGCAAGTTCCTTAATTCCGGTTACGCAGGTGCCGATGCCCACAACGCCGGTGCAATAAAACTCGGATGACAAAGTGTCACAAATTGACTGTGCCAATTTTTCCAAATCCTTGGAGTCAACATTGGGTCTGACCTCTTTGATAAGAGCGATGTCGCTCTCATTAATATTGATAACAAAGTCCTTTGTTTTGTCGGGAAAGAAATTCTGGATAATATCGAAAACGGACACATCATTGGACTTGAGGGCGCGTATAAGGAATACTACGCGGGACGCGTCGTTGTTAAAGCGAAGTTCACGGGATTTGATATAAATATCGCCGGGCAAAATATTGTCCAATATTACATTCTTAACAAAATTGGAACGGTCAAACTTTTCGTCATTATTCTGTTTTATCTGGTCAAGGGCAATAGCGATAATGCCGGCAAAATTGCGGCTAATCTCGTCCGTGCCGTCAACAAAAACAGCATACTCGGGGTGAACGCTGTCGCCAAAAGCCTTGTAGGTTGCGGAATCCACACAAATCAGCGAACCGTTAAAGACGCCGCCGGCGATAACTCCCTTGCGCACATCACCGATGAGACCCAGCTCGCTGCAAGCGATAACGGAGCCGCCCTCATCAACAACACCGATAATACGGTCGGTGGCCTCGCGCATTTGGTTAATAACCCCTTGGAATAATCTATTAGGCATTAGGAATCCTCCTATCTTAATTATTATGCACAAAAAAATAACAAATTGATTGTACACATTATACAATCAATTTGACTATTTTGCAACCTTTTTACCAATTTTTTTTAAAAAAATTGTGCTATTTGCATAAGACACACAATATATGGTATGGGCAGTAATATCTACACCTATTATATTGAGTCAAATTTTTTGGTAATTTGACCAATCTCGTCGGCGGTAATGTACCTGCATTCTCCCGGCAGAAGACCGTCGTCCAGCTCCAGACCACCCATAGCAGTACGATGAAGCTGCAGCACCGTTGCGCCGTGCTTGGCGAACATACGCTTGACCTGATGATACAAGCCCTGACGGAGCACCACCCTTGCCACGGTGCCGTCATGGCTGACAGGCTCCAGCCCTGCCTCCAGCAATACCCGGCCGTTGAGAGTCATACCGCCCTCAAAATCGGCAATCATACCGTCATCAACAGGCTTGTCCAATGTGGCGATATATGTTTTAGGTATATGATGAACAGGGGACAAAATATTATGGGCAAACTCGCCGTCATCGGTTATCAGAACAAATCCTGTTGTATCCCTGTCCAATCTGCCTGCCGGGAACAGCCCTCTGCGCTGCATATTGTCCGGTACAAGGTCCACGACAGTTTTTTCGCCCTTGCCGTCAGATGCGGATATAACGCCTGCAGGCTTGTTCATCATAATATAGACATACCGAGCCACGGTAATCAATTTGCCATCCACAGAGATGGCGTCTGCGTCGCCGCATTTTGTACTGCCGTCTTGCTGAGTCACATCATTAACCGCAACTCTGCCCGAACGCAGTACTTCCTTTGCCCGGGCTCGGGTAATATTCAGTTGGCGGGATAAAATTTTGTCCAGTCGTTCCGTCATCGTAGTGCTACCAAAAATCCGTCATCTGCCGAGGTGTCACAAAGGTCGGCGCCTATCAGTGTGCCATCCGACACCATAAGGTCGGCGATAACATTGTCCTTGTTTTTGTAATTAGTAATATTGTATGTGTACAGGGTTACCGTCCTGCCCTTGTATTGGGTCAGGTCGAAGCCCTGCTGCTTTTGTATATCGTTGTACTGGTTATATACATCATTAAATGTGGAGGGTATGGTAATCTGCTTTGATGATTCCTTGCCGTCGGTGTCATACCCCAATGATTCTATATAATCCTGTCGCTCCTTGGCAGTAGTGCAGGATACGGGAGCAGCGGCGGAGGTTGAGGCGCTGTGATTGCCCACAAAGGTCAGTACCACCACTATGACACCCGTAATAGCCAGAATTATACCGAAAATTGCCTTTGGCTTTGCCTTGATTGTAAAAACTTGCATAATATCACCTAAGCAATACTATGCAAGCCCAATACAAAATATTATCTGTCAACCACAGCCTGCAGCACTTTGTTGGCAATGGGACCTGCGGTTGTGGCGCCGGATCCGCCATTCTCCACAACAACCACAAATGCGTAGGGATACCTGTCATCGTCCATAAATCCGGTAAACCAGGCAATATCGTGACTTGCGTCGCTGTCTATCTGGGCTGTACCACTCTTGGCACAGAGGCTAAGTCCCTTGTAGTTTCCGTCGCCGTAATGGTGAGTAACGTTGTAGCGCATCATATCCTTAATTTGAGCCGCTGTGGTAGCGCTCATAAGCTCCACCTTGTTTTGGGGCAGGGTGATATTGAGCGCGTTGCCTGCCTGGTTGGCAAAGGAATCAACCACATTAAATGACACGGCAGAGCCGCCGTTGGCAATGGCAGAAACAATACGCAGCATAGTGATAGGGGCAATACGGGTGTCACCCTGGCCGATACCTGTCCAGCCGATAAGGTCGTCGCCTGCCTTATTCAGTCCGAACTGACCCTCAAAGCCACTAATCTCGCCGCTGACAGTAATCTTTGAGCCGATGCCCAATTCCTTGGCTGTGGCGTTAAGCTTTTTTTCGCCAAGCTCAATGGCAATCTGGGCAAAAACGGAGTTACAACTGTTTGCCAGCGCGTCATAAAAGCTGATATGACCGCCGTGATTGCCGTTGCACTTTATCTCTACTCCGCTTTCCGGCTGATAACCGCCGTAGCAATCCCAATGTCGGTCGTAAATGTCGTCAATATTCTCGATGGCACAAACAGCGGTAACAATCTTGAATGTTGAGCCCGGCGGATAGTGGGCAGACAACAGTCGATTGATATATACGCCCTCATACTGTGAACTTGTGTCCAGATTATCGGGTACATCATTTACATCATAGCTGGGTGAGGACACCGAGCATATGATATCCCCGGTTTTGTAGTTAACCACGCCGATAGTACCCTTGCGACCGTCCAAGGCGTTGTATGCCAGCTTACATATATCGCTGTCGATAGTCAGCTTCATATCATTGCCGCGGCCGTAGCGCTTGATATTATACACGCCGAACATAATATTATACCCGGTAAGACGAGTATCAAAGGCGGACTGCACACCGGTGGAAATAAAGTTTCTTGGGTCGCCCACAATATGCAGAGTGGACTTGCGTACGCCTGCATCCTGAGAATACTGACGCTTGCCGTCAACAGTTTCTGCCAGCACCTCGCCGTCGGTGTCATAAATTGTGCCGGCGCCTATCAGCTGACCGTCGGAATACATGTGGCGATTGTATCTTTTCATAACCCAATCGTCGCCGTTATTAACAAGCGATAGGGTCATAAACACAAGACCTACCACAAATCCAACAGCCAAAATCCAGAGAAATACTCCTCGTTTTGTTATCATCTTCATTTTTTCTTCACACCTCCCAGGTAGTTGTAGGTGCGTATGTCTGACGCCTTAATGAACGCCAGAATTGCCCAGCAGCACATCATGGAGGAGCCGCCTTGACTGACAAAGGGAATTGTAACGCCTGTCAAGGGCAAAATATCGGTTACGCCAAAGATATTCAGCCCTGTTTGGAACAGCAGCATACCGGCACCTGCCACCGCTGCAATAGAGTAAAAGGTGGAGCGCGCGGCAATGGAATTTACCAAAGCGGACACGGCGATACACACAAAGCTGAGCACCATAGCAATGGCAAACAAAAATCCCCATTCCTCACATATTACGCCAAAGATTGCGTCCGAGGTGGATGCATACACATAACGGACATTGCCGTTGCCTATACCCAATCCGAACAGACCGCCGCTTGCCATACCCACCAGCACTCGTGTTTGCTGCCAGCCGCCTTTGTCCGCATACTCCCACACATGACGGTAGGAGGCAAATCTGTTTTTTACATAGGACCTGTACTTGAGCACAATGCCGCCGCCCATAATTGCAGAGCCGATTGCCAGAGCAATGGTCTTTATGTCCCCCGAATTCATAAAAGCGAGAATCAGGAATGTCATAAAGAAAATCAGCGCCGTGCCCAAATCCTTAATAAGAATCAACGAGCCCACACATGCCAAGGAAAATCCGATAAATGCGATAATATTCTTTGATGTTTGTATTTTTTCCAGCGTGGCAGAGCCTACAAATATGAACGCCACCTTTACAAACTCCGAGGGCTGAAATGTAACGCCTCCTATTGTAATCCAGTTGCGTGAGCCGTTGGTGGTCTTTGCTATAACCAAGTTGACTATCAGCAGGAGAATTGCGCCCACAGCCACCGCTATGCGCAGCTTCATACACAGGTCAACATTACCCAACAAGAACACCATAACAATAAATATGACGATACCTGCCAGCACCATAAAATACTGCTTGAATGCAGCGTCGGCGTCAATACTGCCTATAGTAACCAGACCAACTCCGCTAAGAAAGAAGGCTATCAGCTCCAGCTCGAAATTACGACGGTGCATGGCAGAATAAAACACTACCAGATACACCCACTCGGTAGCCACCAGGCACAGTAATGCCAGTATTACCTTGGGTTGAAACTCCGGGCCGGAGGCAGCCCCGATAAATCCGGTAACCACCTGGAATATGCTGAGCACCGTCAGCATCAAAAAATTGTTAATCGGTTTGATACGAGGTACTCTCGCGCCGCTTTTTTTGTTAGACATAAGCACCCCTCCTTACTTTTCGTAAAAGATAAATACCTTGTCGCCAAAGGTAATAATATCTTCGTCAAATATCAATTGTGGCTGATTGATATATCTGCCGTTGAGCTTTGTGCCGTTGTGTGAATCCAGGTCGGACAATGCCCATCCTCTGCTGGTCATGTGGACACGGGCATGGTGAGAGGATACCATACGGCTCATAATCTGAATATCGGCGTCGTCGCCTCGGCCGATGAGTACATCCTTTTTCTTTAGGTAAACAGGTCGCTTACTTGCAACATCAACCAGCACGCCGTAAGCTACTGTATGATTGGCCTTGGCTACAGTCTGGCGAATACGCTGCTTGCTTTGGGCGGTCAGCGCCTCCTCACAGACGAACTTGAGAGGTACATTGCCTATTGTGATAACATCACCGTTCTCAATGGATTGCTTGCCGTCAATTTCCTTGCCGTTAACCGACACGCCCACATCACCGGTGGAGGTATCTGTAACCAACCAATCCTTACGCTTTTTTGCAATAACGGCGTGAAAACGGGAAATATCGGGATAAGGCAGTACAATGTCGTTTGCACGGCTTTTGCCGATAGACGTTTCCCAATGATTTATCTCTATAATAGTGCCGTCGTTCTGATCTACCAGCTGTGCAAGACGATGAACGCGAGGCCTGTTCCTAAACAGGGACACTATGCAGGTAGCCAGTATAAACACGGCTGCCGCCGGCGCGGCAAATCGCATTATGCCTATTACAAAATTCATCATATAACATAATCTCTCCCTAAATATACTAATTCTATACTAATAACAAAAAGGCAAAATGTCAAGAGTCTTGAAATCAATACCGAACTAATATATAATAGTGTTAGCCATAATTTCCACAAAGGAGCAAAAAATATGAGTATAACAAAATCCGTATTCGGCAAACTTAAGGACGGGACTCAGGTTGAGCTGTACACCATAACCAACGCCAACGGAGCCTCCGTGGCACTGCAAACCCTGGGCGCCGGTATTCAGGCTCTCAATATGCCAAATAAGAATGGCGTTATGGGCGATGTGGTGCTGGGCTTTGACAACCCCCAGGACTACGAGAATCCCGACTACGGGTACCAAGGGCTGGTGGTAGGCAGATGGGCAAACCGAATCCGTGACGCAAAATTCACCTTTAACGGCAAAGAGTACCACACGCCCAATAATCAAGGACAATGGACCCTGCACGCAGGGGGCAGATTCAGCTTTACCTGCTGGGAGGTTGAATCTACCGGAGAGGATTGCATCACATTCTACCGATTTTCGCCGGACGGCGAGGACGGATTTCCCGGCAATCTAAAAATGTGGGTAACATACACCCTGTCCGACGACAATGAACTGAGGATAGACTACAGAATTCTTTGTGATACTGATACTGTTGCCAACCCCACCAACCACGCCTACTTCAATCTGGGGGACGATGACAACGCCACCGTCGAGGGTCATTATCTGTACATTGATGCAGACAAATTTACCGAGACCGATGACGACCAACTGCCCACCGGCCTGCTGGGTGATGTAAAGGACACTATGATGGACTTTACTTTTATGCACAGGATTGGGGACAACATTGATGCGCCGTTCCGTGCCATAATCGAGGGTATCGGTTACGACAACAACTACTGCATCAACAACTATGACGGTAGTATGAAGACAATTGCCACCCTGTGGGACAAGGCAAGCGGCAGAAAAATGGATGTAATCACCGACCTGCCCGGCGTACAGCTTTACTGCGGCGGTTGGCTCAAAAAGGATTATACCGCCGGCAAGGGCAGTAATATCGTAAAATTCCGTAGGGGAGCAGCGCTGGAAACCCAGTTCTACCCAGACACCGTAAATATTCCCCAATTTCCCTCCCGATTTGTAAAGGCTAACGAGGAATTCAAAACCACAACAATATTCAGATTTTCGGTAGAATAATGAAAAGACATAACAAAAGCAAAAGTCCCGGTAGCAATATGCGTATCAGGACCAGAGTTTTCGTAACCACTCTGCTGGCAGTATTTTTGCCGGTAGCAATATCCATCGCAGGCGGAATAATCTTTGAGGAAAGAATAAAAAGCTATCTCTCCAGCACTTCGGTCAACACTCCGTCGGATGTTGCCAACATAATCTTCGGCAAAATCGGATTTGTACTCATCGGAATAGTAACTATATACATAATATCCATTATCGTATTTTCGTTCATAACCTCCCGTGCCATCACCAAGCCCATCGAGGAACTGGCCCACGGCGTAAACGAAATAGCCAATGGTAACACCGGCTACATAATCAACTATGACAGCAACAACGAGATTGGTACAACGGTAAAAGCTTTTAACGAAATGACTGCCCAAATGCTGGCTAACGAGGAAGAACGACAGCGAATGGAGCAGAGCCGAAAGCAGCTAATCAACGGCATAGCCCACGACCTGCGTACGCCCCTGACCTCAATCAAGGGGTATATTGAGGGCCTGCGTGACGGCATTGCCGACACGCCGGAAAAGCAGCAGAGATACCTGCACACAATATACACCTCCGCCCTGGATATGGAAAAAATGCTGGACGACCTGCTGTCGCTGTCCCGACTGGAAACCGGCAATATAGACATCATAACCCAACCGGTGAATGTTGTGGCTATGATGCAGGACTATGTGGACGAGTTTACATTCGACCTGGAGAAAGCAGGATTCACCTGCCACCTAAAAAAGCCGGAATCCGACAGCATAATTGTGGATTTGGACTGCGACAGATTTTACCGGGTGCTTGTCAACATTATCTCCAACTCAATCAAGTATGCAAAAAAGAATATTCCGGGTGAAATAAATATAGAAATTAAGGATTTTGACAGCAATGTTATTATCTCCATTGCCGACAACGGAATCGGCATTGACTCAGAGAATCTTGAGCACATATTCGACACATTTTTCCGCGCCGATGTTGCCAGAACGCGAGTTAGGGACGGCAGCGGAATAGGTCTGTCGGTATGCAAGCTGATAGTAGAGAAGCACGGGGGCAGAATTTGGGCCACCGGCGTACCTGACGAAGGCACAACAATACATATATCACTAAACAAATCAACGGAGAAAGAGAATGAAAAGGCGAATACTAATAGTTGAGGATGACGAAAACATTCTGCAGCTGGAAAAAGACTATCTGGAAGCCGGCAATTTTTTGGTAGATACTGCCACCAACGGAATAGAGGGCCTGAACAAAGCCACCGACAACAAATACGACCTGCTGCTGCTGGACATAATGCTGCCGGGAGTTGACGGCCTGGTAATATGCAGCGAGATACGCAAAACCAGCAATGTGCCGATACTGCTGGCCAGCGCAAAGGGCGACGATATTGACAAAATCCGCGGTCTGGGTCTGGGCGCCGACGACTACATTGTAAAGCCCTTTAGCCCCGGCGAGCTGGTGGCCAGAGTCATCGCACACATAAAGAGATACGAACGGCTGACTGCAACCAAAGAGGAGGTCACCGATATTATTTCCATCGGTAATGTAAAAATTGACAAAAGGTCGCGGCAGGTTACCGTTGACCAAAACGAAGTTGCCCTTACCAACAAGGAGTTCGACCTAATCACAGTCCTTGCAGAAAATCCTAACAGAGTATTCAGCAAGGAGGAGCTGTTTGATTCTATCTGGAAATATGACTCCATGGGGTGCACCTCCACCGTCACCGTGCATGTTAATCGAGTACGGGACAAGCTGCACGCCATCGACCCTGCCTGTCCGTTCATCAACACTATTTGGGGCAAGGGCTACAGATTCAACAAATAATATAAGCCCCAACCGATTCGGTTGGGGCTTATTGCTGACAGACTGCGAGAAACGGTCTATGAGAGTATTCTCATAGACCGTTTTTTGTCAGTCCTCCGATTTGCAGGGGGCGCAGCCATCATCGCTTCGCTCCGCCGGGAAAAATTCGTCAACAGGAAATTCAATTTGCCGGAATGTCTCGCAAGGGCTCTGGGTAGTACAATTGCATTCCCTCTCAGGGATACAGTAATCATAGGCAGGTATCAGCATCTGCACATCCCTCTCCATCTGCACAATGGAGAAAAGGCCGAGAGTAACCAATACCGTCTTGTAGCAATCGGGGGTCATCGGCGAATCGTGATTTTCCTTAAGTATTGACTGCGGGAAGCTGGTTATCGGCATAACCGTACAATCACAGGCGTCCAGAACATCACATTGCAGAACAACCGGGTCCACAGCCTGCACCTTTGCTACAGGATTGCTATAGCGTGGCGCCTCGGGACAATCCAAATCGTCGGTGCATACGCTGGATGTAAAGATTTTTACATTACCCTCCGAGCCGTAAAGAATGCACTTTTTCTCAAAGCGGGTATAACCTACTGCAATCTGGGGATTGGAGCAGGGCTCCGAATATGTGTCGAATCTCAGCTTGAAATAGAACACAATATTTACACTATAGTACCCGCGGTTAAAGGGCACCTCGTCAACATCCACACTGACAGCGGCAATACTGCAATCACGGCACTTGACTGTAACGGCTTTATCAATAAGGCACTGGCTCTTGCCAAAGAAGGTAACTCTCAGGTCCTCCAGACAATCCTTGCTTACGCAAGAATCATAGATTCGCTTAGTGTCAATACAGACAGCCTCTTGTATGCGTCTTTCACAATCGTTTGCAATTGGATTTTCAGCCATAAAAAACTCCTCCTTAGAATATTGAAGCCAAAACGCATCTAACTTCTGTATATTCTATGAAGGAGTTTGTTTTTTGTGCCAAAATTATACTTTTTCCAGCTTAGCAAAATTGGCCATAAGCTTTTTTGTGCCGGCTTTGTCAAAGGCAACCTCCAAAAGAGTGTCGTTGCCCATGGGCTGAGCTGACAAGATAACGCCCGTACCAAAGGACTTGTGCCTTACCGTGTCGCCCACATTGTATGTTGCCCCGGTTGCAGTATGCTGTTGGGGCGCCTGACCGAAACGGTGGGAGGCAGAGCTGCTTTGCTTGGCCTCGCCAATAGGTGTTGCCGTGGAATACTTGTACGGCTTTTTTGGAGTGCCGAAATGACTGTCGCCATCACTGTATCCGCCGCCGTACATAGAGCTCTGCTGTACAGAGCGATTGTCCACAACTCTATCGGGTATTTCCTTTAGGAATCGGGAGGGCATATTGCGACTTGTGGTACCGTAGAGCATACGCTGACGGGCATTGATTAGATACAGATTTCGGCGTGCGCGGGTGATACCCACATAGGCCAGCCTGCGTTCCTCCTCCAAATCCTCCTGACTGTACATACTCTGGTTGCCGGGAAATATTCCCTCCTCCATACCGGGGATGAATACCACGGGGAATTCCAATCCCTTGGCAGCATGGAGTGTCATCATCACAACAGAGTCCTCGTCCTCGTTATAGGAGTCAATATCGCTGACCAGCGCCACATCCTCCAGGAAGGTTTGCAGCGTAAACTCATCGTCCTCCTCCTGATACTTTACAAACATGGAGGAAAGCTCCTGAACATTGCTTTTTCTGTCCTCTGCTTTGGCAGGGTCGTCCTCCTCAAGATAGGCAAAATATTGGGTCTTGTCCAATATTTCCTGCAGCAGGTCATTGACGGTCATACCGTCCTCCAGCTGACGCTGAAATTCCTCTATCATATCGCAAAAGGCTCTCAGTTTACCGGCAGAACGGGATGTCTTGGCAAACTCGTCTGCGTGCTGGCAAACCTCAAAGGCGGTCATGTGGTTGGCAGCTGCAATCTCCAGAATATAATTGAACATGGTATCACCGATACCACGCTTGGGGGTATTGATAATACGCTGCAGCCTCACATTGTCGGCAGTATTGTTTATCACGGCAAAGTAGGACACAATATCCTTTATCTCCTTGCGGTCAAAAAATCGGTTGCCGCCGATAATTTTGTAGGATATACCCGACTTTGCCATCATAATTTCGATATTTCGGGACTGGGCGTTCATACGGTAAAGAACTGCGTGGTCCTTGTATGACATACCGTTCTTAACATTTTCGGTAATCTCGTCGATAATGAACTGAGCCTCGTCCATCTCGTTAATGCCGGTATATAGCACAACCTTGTCGCCGTCCGTACCGGCATAGGAATGTAATTTTTTGTCAGCCAGCCTTGTGGTATTGTTGGCAATAACAGAGTTGGCGGCGTCCAATATGTTTTGCATGGAGCGATAATTCTCTGCCAGCTCCAGCTGAATTACCTTGAGACCCTCGTCCTCGTATCTCTCTTTGAATCTGAGAATATTCTCAATTGTGGCGCCACGAAAGCGATAGATACTCTGGTCGTCGTCGCCTACTACACAGATATTGTGGTACCCGCCGGAAACAAGGTATGTCAGTATGTACTGCGCATAACTGGTGTCCTGATACTCGTCAACGATAACATACTTGAACTGATTACGGTACAGCTCCAACACATCATCATTCTCCCTGAAAAGCTTGACGGTGTTGAATATCATATCGTCAAAGTCCATTGCATCGGCACGGAGAAGCTCCTTTTGGTACTCCTCGTAGCACCGGGCAATCCTTGCCTTGCGAAAGTCTGCCGATGACGACGCCGTGTATTCATTGCAATCAATCAGGCTGTCCTTGGCGCGACTGATTTCGCTGAGGATAGCGCGGTGATTGAGGAACTTGTCATCAATACCAAGACTTTTTTGCACCCTTTTCATAACACGCTTTTGGTCATCGGTGTCATAAATGGTAAAGTGCTGAGTATAGCCCAGTCTGTCGCCGAATCGACGGAGAATACGGGCACAAACCGAGTGGAATGTGGCTGCCCAAATATCGTTTGCCTCCTCACCCACGGTGTTGATAAGTCGCTGCTTCAGCTCGCCGGCGGCCTTGTTGGTAAAGGTGATTGCCAAAACCTGCCACGGCAGCGCATATCCGTCTGCGATTATATGCTCTATCCTCTTGACAATAGTGGCTGTTTTGCCTGTGCCTGCACCGGCAACAACAAGCACCGGGCCGTCAATTGTATCTATAACCCGCTGTTGCTGAGCATTGGGCTTTACTGCGTCCTTGTTCATAAAATCCCCTTGTATCAGTCAAAAAACGGAACGGCAAATAAATGCCGTCCCTCGATAATCCAACAAATAAATCTGTATTAACCCAACAGAGTGAGCAGAATACCTGCGGCAACCGCAGAGCCGATAACGCCGGAAACATTGGGTCCCATAGCGTGCATAAGCAAGAAGTTGCTGGGATTCTCCTGCTGACCAACCTTCTGTGACACTCTGGCAGCCATAGGTACTGCGGACACGCCTGCGGAGCCGATAAGCGGGTTAACCTTGCCCTTGGTAATAATGTACATCAGCTTACCGAACAGAACACCGCCTGCTGTGCCTACCGCAAATGCGATAAGTCCCAGAGCAACTATCTTGATTGTCTCAAGATTAAGGAATGACTGGGCTGATGTGGTAGCGCCGACGGACAGACCCAAAAGAATAGTAACAATGTTCATAAGCTCGTTCTGTGCCGCCTTTGCGATACGCTCAGTCTGGCCACTCTCCTTGAGCAGGTTGCCCAGCATAAGCATACCCACAAGCACAGCCGCATCGGGAAGAAGAAGCGCTACAATAACCGTAACCATAATCGGGAACAAAATCTTTTCCAGCTTGGATACAGGTCTTAGTGTGCCCATTACTACGCTACGCTCCTTCTTTGTGGTAAGGAGCTTCATAATAGGTGGCTGAATAACCGGTACCAGCGCCATATACGAGTAGGCGGCCACGGCTATTGTGCCCAGCATAGCCGGCGCCAGCTTTGATGTTACGAAGATTGCCGTAGGGCCGTCAGCACCGCCGATAATAGCGATGGAGCCTGCCTGCTGTGGGTCAAATCCAAGCACGATAGCAATAACATAAGCTGCAAAAATGCCCAGCTGTGCCGCCGCGCCAAGTATGAATGAGCTTGGGTTGGCGATAAGGGAACTGAAGTCGGTCATAGCGCCGATGCCCAAGAATATAAGCGGTGGATAAATACCGGCCTTAACTCCAAAATACAGAAAATCCATAAGTCCCGGCGTGCAACCCACAAACTCGCCCCTGCCCTTAAGCAGGTCAAAAAATCCGGCCAAGTCGTGATACTGTACTGCCAGGTTAGCGCCGGGTAGGTTGGCCAGCAACATACCGAAGGCAATGGGAATCATAAGAAGCGGCTCAAAGCCTTTCTTTATACCAAGATAAAGGAAGAAAAATGATACACACAGCATTACGAGGTTCTTCCATCCGCCGTCTGCTGTTAAGAAGTAAGCATAACCGCTGTTAGCCAGAATACTCCGGATAACCTGCCATACTCCCTGCAAAATTTCCATCTCGGTGTCCTCCTACTAAAACGGTCTTGTATTATCAATCACAGCCGATTGCGCCCACGGGTTACGAGCTGAAATTGGATTTTTTCTGGTGATTGATTTTATGACGGTGGCTCCGCCATCCATAGAATATACTGCCGCACTGATAGCTGCAACCACCTCGCCGCTGATGCCCTGTTCTACTGCAGGGGCCGGTGCGGAAGCAACAGATACCTGCGCCTTTGGGGCAGGCTGTACTGCAGGCTGAGGGAGCTGATTCTTTTTTTCTGCCTTATTTTTTGCCTTTGCTTGGGTCTTGGATACTATTGTACCAAAGGCATAGAATACCAAAACCAACAAAAAAAGTGTAAACAATACAATGCCAATTCCGGCAATTACAACAGTTAATGTAAAGCCTAACGATCTGTCTGGAACTGCGGATGTAACAAGCGTTAACATATCCATAAAACCAAATTCCTCCATTTTAATTATCGTAAGTATTATAAAACTTTGTTACCCATATTTCAACAAAAATTTGCATTATTTTGTCACTTTGGCATATTGCATAAAATGTGTTGATATTTAAAGTTTTTATTGATTTATTTTTAGCAGTTGTATATAATATTATTACTGACAACAGGAGGTTTTTTATTATGAGCAAGGAAGCATTGATTATAGCAATATTGATAGCTCTGTTGATTCTATGGATTACAGAAACTCTGGGCATGCAAAAGACCTCAAGGCTGCTGGCCGGAGGTATCGACCTTGGCTTTGCTATGCTAAGATAGATATTTTTGCAAGTAACAAAAGGCTACACGATGTAGCCTTTCAGACTGTCGATAAAATGGGTTGAACCACGCCAAATAATGTATAATATGTAACCGATTTCTGCCTCTCTTGAGTAAAGAAAGGTGGATGCGATTTATCGCACTCGGAGAGATTGTAAAAGCGGCTTAGACATCTAATGATGAATCTAAGCCGCTTTTTTGGCGTTTTTCGTTTTTTGCTCAGTCGAGGTACCATCGTACATCTTCCCTCGCAAGAAAACGAAATTCAATCCCATTTCTCGAAGTCTGCGCTTTTTTTACATCCCCTATTTTTTTACCTTTTTCGTACAGATATTTCGCCCGAGCGCAGAACAGCGCGACTGCCGTCAGAATGCTCTACCTCCAGCCCGCCGGAGGAATCAATAGCAACTGCCCGAGCAGGAATTACGACGCCGTTCCTGATGTAATTTATATCCTCGCCTATAATCATGGAATGACTGCGGTAATAATCTATAATCGCAGATATGTCTGCACAATTGACCTTGTTCAGTTGGTTGGCAATCTCTGCCGCCAATCGGGCACGACTGATACTGCAATTGATACAGCCGGCATTCTCTATGCTGTCGGCAAAGTCCGTAGTAGTAATGTTTACGCCTATTCCGATGATGATAGAGGTGACCGTCTGGGTCTCAAAGTCAGTGATGGCTTCGGTCAAAATACCGCACACCTTTTTTCCGTCAACATATACATCGTTGACCCACTTGATTTTTGGCTCAATATCGGTCAGTGCCTCAATAGCTCTGCACACAGCCACGGCGGCTGCCGTAGTGGCGCCCACAACAGTTTGCAGCGGCGCAGACGGATGGGCAACGTATGTAAGATACACTCCTGTTTTTGCCGGAGAATAAAAGGACTTGCCCTGTCGGCCTCTGCCGGCAGTTTGCTCCCCTGCCACCAGCAAAAGATTGCCGTCGTCTCCGTCATTAATCAGTCTCTTGGCCTGAGTATTGGTGGAGTCGATAGTGGGATAATACAGCACCCTTGTGTCATAATCAACAGCCGACCGGACAGCGCTGGCAGACAGCACATCGTTGTCGTTGACCAAGCGATAGCCGCGATTGGTTACAGCGTCAATTGCTATTCCGTCCTGTCGCAGAGACCTGATGGCTTTCCATACAGCGGCACGGCTCTTGCCCAGCTTACGGGCCAGTACCTCACCGCTTACATATCGGTCGGTATTCATTAAAATATGAATAACATCATCCTTGGTTGACATACCAACACCCCACAAAAAAGGCGAAGCAAAAACCTCGCCGCAGTTATTTCTTAATATAAAACAATGCCAATGTTTTGGGCCCGCAATGAGAGCTTATAGTACAGCCGGCATCGGCAGTAATAATCCGTTCAAAATAATTTTTGCCCGATACCAAGCCTTTCACAAAAGCCAGGGTATCGCTGTCAATTCCTCCGCTATTGGCTATCACAACCCTCTTTGGGTCGATAGCGTCAATATCTCTGAGACGGTCATTGATATACTGCTTATATACATTGTCAATTCTGCCTCTGTACTTTTTTGCCACATCCATTTTGCCTGTGGACGGGTCAACGGCAATGGAGGGCTTTAGTCCCAGCATATTAGCGCCGAATCTGGCTACCGACGAGCATCTGCCGCCCTTGTGCAAATACTCAAGACTGTCAAGCACAAAGGTTGTGGATAACTTGGGAACAAGCTCTGCAACAGCCCGGGCAATCTCTCCGGCAGACATACCGTGCTCAGCCATATCACAAGCCTCAAGCACCAGCAGTCCCATAGCTGTACATAAGGATTTTGAGTCAACACAATACACATCGTCCATCCCTGCCGCCACCACGCAGGCATTGTGGTAGGAGGAGGATATTGCCGATGACAGTCCGATATGCACAATGCTGTAGCCGTCAGCCGCCAGTTGCCCAAAAACCTTTGAATACCCGGCAGGAGATACCGCAGAGGTTTTTGGCAATGAGCCACCGCCGGCAACATGGTCATATATATCGCCGGGCATAATGTCAACGCCGTCAAGATTCTCACTGTCCCCCAAAAGTACCGACAGCGGAATAACGGTAATATTATGCTTTTGTACTAATCCCTTAGGCAGGTCACAGGTAGAGTCCGCTGTGATTGCCACTTTTTTGTTTGTTGACATATATTCTCCTTACTGAGCAGGAAGATTAAATTTGAGGGTATTGATCTCGCCAATCGGATAAGACTTGTCAAAAGTAATCTCAAGGACCTGACGATTATTTTGGTCAACAAAAATCTTACCGTCATAGCTAATCTCATTTTCGCCGAAATCACCGGGAGTCTTCTCATTTACTACTACAGAAAAATCGCGACGCTTTACCATATCCTCGTCAAATTCGTAGCCGTTTTTTGCCACTAATCTGATTCGATTTTGGTTAATATCTATAGCAACGCAATTGCGAATTTCCGTATCATTGGTACCAAAATCTATTTTTGAATACGAGGCAGTGCCGTTGACATTCATATTAAAGCTCACCCAATCGATAACCTTGTCACCGGTTGTATAGGAATCCATGGCAAGATTCTCTCTGATTACGGACCAGTTGTTGTAGGCAACATTGTGCTGTGGTGATACCTTGCTGTCATCAAAGCTCCTGAATATCATACTCCTCGGTGTAATCTGGACTCCGTCGCCCTTTGGGAAAAGCTCGAGGTAAATATATCCCGGCTTTTGGATTTGGTCCGTACCGTGATAGGTTACATTAATATATACCTTGCAGCAAATTTTGTTCTTATCATTGATATATATTTTGCCTCTGTCGATGGACCAATCATTTACCTTGTAGTATTCGCCGGTCTTTTTGTTTTGCAGCGCCCTAAAGTAACCGCCGTATCCGTTAAGATTAACTCCTGTGTCCTTGTTGTATCTAATGGTTTCAAGACCGGAAATCATGGCAAACTGTACAATCTTGTCACACTTTAATTGAGTCATCTCCTCAATCAGCAGTTCCTTGAGTACAAAAATCCATTTGTTACGGGAAATCAGGCTTACCGAATACTTGTAATCATCCTTGTCGCCGTATTTGCCGCTGTTCTTGTCAAGATAGTACAGGTCGTGCTCAAAATTGCCGTCCTCCAGTTGGCGGCTTGCCACCTCAAAAATAAGCTCCTTCTCCTTGTCCTTATCAAAATCATGATAGTAAAGAACGGGCCTTTCTTCGGTTATCAGCTTGCTCCAGCCGTCGAACTCAAAATCACGCTTGCCGTCATTAAGAATAATCAGGTCGTTCTGCTTGTAGAGCTTAAAGCCTTCTTCGTATTCTGCCAAAAGGATTTTGTCATCCTTTATTTCGGTAACCGGAGGCTTGGTAACTGTGGTAAGAGTAACATCAGCATTTTGCCCGGTGGTCTCGCCCCGTGTATTAGCAAAATACACCCCAAATACCACTGCTACCGAAAGCACCAGTACCAGCAGAATTCTCAAAAAATACTTCATTACTTATTCTTCTCCAAAAATCGTTATGTATTAATTATGATATACATCATTGTAGTCAAACTCGTTTCGCTGACCGTTAACAATGTGATAGCACTTGCCTGTAGCCAACGAAAAAATCGGTCGGTCGTGACGCAGAGAATCGGAATACACATCCACAACATTAATCTCGTCCTTGTCGTAAAGACGGTAAAGCCGCCTAACCTTTTCTTCATCACGGCAATTCTCTCCGATTATCGCACCGGTTTTCGGGTTGTGGCATGTACAAATCAAGTCGTCAAATTTCAGCCTCTTGGCAATATCCTCCAGCAGAAAATCCGGGCTGGCGCTGATGACAACGCTGTGACGGGGCCTGTCCTTAAACCAAGGATAAACCTCGTCAATATGCCTGTCCCAAAAGTCTTTTACCGCCTTGTCCTTGGGTATCAACGGCAAAAAGCAGAAGCACAGTCTTTTGAATTGAGTAAAGCTGATTATCCTGCATACCATCAGCAACCCGGCTACCAGCAACACCGGTGCTATCACAATACACCAGGGATAATGTAGAATACAGTAGCCGACAAACAACGAGCCGCTGTCAAAGGGAACTATGGTCTTGTCAAAATCGTAAATATCTATATCTTTCATTATATCTTAGTTTGGTCGAACGAAATGTTTATATCCTTACTGCTATGGAACTGAGTCAGCTTTACTCCTGCTGCCGTCAGCATTTTTTTGCTGGCAACGGTGGAGTCGGTATCGGCATACTTGTCGGATATGTAAACAACCTCCTTTATGCCGCTTTGTATAATAGCCTTTGCACACTCGTTGCATGGGAACAGCGCCACAAAAATCCTGGCTCCCACAAGGCTTTGACCCCCGGCGTTGAGTATGGCGTTAAGCTCAGCATGACAAACAAATGGATACTTTGTGTCATTGGTGCAGTCGGCACTGCGCTCCCAGGGAAATTCATCATCGCTGCAGCCTCTGGGGAATCCGTTGTAGCCCACGGACATAATCTTGTTGTCATCGCTGACAATACATGCGCCCACCTGGGTTGACGGGTCCTTGCTTCGCATGGAGGACAGCAAAGATATGCCCATAAAATACTCGTCCCAAGAAATATAATCTTCTCTCTTCGGCATAATATCTCTATAGCCTTTCCGGCTACAAATAGTTTTTCATTCCTAACACCTTACTGTAGCCGGATAAGGTGTATAACAGGAATTATTATGTCAATACAATCGGGTTTTCGTAATTTTTTGTCCAATTACCGTAATGCCGATACAAATTCGTCCAGCTCCGGCGCTTCAACATCATATACTCTGCCGGCATCAACCAGCTTTGCCACCTCCGGATTGATAGGAAGCTTGGCAAGCACGGGAACGCCCAGCTCCCTGGCTGTATCGTCAATCTGTGACTCGCCGAAAATATTGAGCTTCTTGCCGCAATCGGGGCACTGATAGTAGCTCATATTCTCCACCAAGCCCAGCACAGGTACATTCATCATCTGCGCCATATTGTAGGCTTTGTTGACTATCATCTTGACCAAATCCTGGGGTGTGGACACAATCACGATACCGTCCACCGGCAGGGACTGAAACACAGTCAGCGCCACATCGCCGGTTCCCGGTGGCATATCCACAAACAAGTAATCCAGCTCGCCCCAATTGACATCGGTCCAGAACTGCTGGATAACTCCGCTGATAACAGGACCTCGCCACACAACCGGTGAATTGACATCCTCCAAAAGGAGATTGATGCTCATTATCTTTACGCCGTTGGGCGCCACGGTGGGCAACAGACCTGTCTCGTTTTGCATAGCGCGGGAGGTAATTCCAAAGGATTTGGGTACCGACGGGCCGGTAATATCCGCGTCCAATATACCCACATTAAGACCTGCCTGACTGCATTTGGAAGCGAGAAGGCAGCTGACCAGGCTCTTGCCCACTCCTCCCTTGCCGGATACAACGCCAATCACCTTTTTTATATCGGAATACTGGTTTGCAGGCTGAAGCAGGCTCTCCGGCTGCTTTCTTTCGCCGCAATTACTGCTGCAGGTGGAGCAATCGTGTGTACATTCGCTCATATATTCATCTCCAAGTATAAATCAATGTATATTTTCCCTTGATTTTAGCACAATAACAGTGCAATATCAATAATTTCTTATTACCATTTTTACCTTGCCGAGAAGGGCTAATTCATCCACAATAATTGGGCTGTAATCATCATTCTCCGGCTGAAGTCTGAAGCCGCCGTTTTCCTTAAAAAATCGCTTTACGGTAGCCTCATTGTCTATCAATGCAACAACAATATCGCCGTTGTCGGCAACCGGAGTTCGTTCCACAACAACAATATCTCCCTCCAATATGGCTGCCTTAATCATAGAATCGCCCTTTACTCTGAGAGCAAAGTAATCCTTTGCGCCTGATTTGAGAGGAACCGAAATATACTCCTCAATGCTCTCAACCGCCAATATTGGTTGCCCTGCCGTAACAGTACCCACCAAGGGGACATGAGTAGTGCCGCCGCTGTGGGATTGGATACGGATAGTCCTCTTTAGCATGGGATCACGCTGAATATATCCGTACTCCTCCAGCTTGTCCAAAACATATTGCACAGTGGAAGTAGAGCGATAGCCCGCTGCCTTTGCAATCTCACGCACCGACGGTGCAACGCCTCGCTCCTCGATAGTTTGCCTGATATAATCGAACACAAGCTGTTGCTTATCTGTTAGCTGATTCAAAAGACAGCCCTCCTCATAATACAATCTACTATCTTAATATAGTATCATTATAGCACAAAGTTGTCAAACATTTGTTTCTATTCTTTGAAAATACTATTAATTTTAAAAAAGTGTTGACATTTGAAATCTTTTATATTATAATTTTGCTTGCGTGTTGAAATGGCTTTATAGCTCAGTTGGCTAGAGCACGCGGTTCATACCCGCGGTGTCACTGGTTCGAATCCAGTTAAAGCCACCATTACGGCCCGGTGGTCAAGAGGTTAAGACACCGCCCTTTCACGGCGGTAACACGGGTTCAATTCCCGTCCGGGTCACCAAAACGGTGTCCCGTGGTTTGGGTACACCGTTCTTTTTTGACCACCCACAGCAGAGAGAAGCACTCCGTAGGAGTGCCTTTTTTCGTTTTGAGCAACAAAAAAGCAATAGGAACAGCCTATTGCTTTTTATTATACCATTTGTTTTGCTTTTTATTATACCATTTTTTCCGGGTGGAACACCTTGTCAAATTCTTCCGGTGACAAAAAGCCCAATTCCACACAGGCTTCTCTCAGGGATATATTATCCTTAAACGCTTTTTTTGCCGTCTTGGCGGCATTTTCGTAGCCGATATAGGGATTGAGAGCTGTTACCAACATAAGAGAATTGTGCAGGTTGTCACTCATTTTTTTTGCATTTGCCTTTATGCCCACGGCACAATTATCGTTAAAGCTGATAATAGCCTCGCTGAGAAGACGCACCGACTGAATGAAATTGTAAATCATCACCGGCATAAACACATTAAGCTCAAAATTGCCCTGTGATGCGGCAATGCCGATAGTGGCATCGTTGCCCATAACCTGAACTGCCACCATGGTTACCGCCTCGCACTGGGTGGGGTTAACCTTGCCTGGCATAATAGAGGAGCCGGGCTCGTTCTCCGGAATGGTTATCTCCCCAAGACCGAGTCTGGGTCCAGACGCCAGCCAGCGAACATCGTTGGCTATCTTCATCATATCCGCAGCCAGCGCCTTGAGTGCTCCGTGAGCAAACACAAGCTCGTCCTTTGAGGTAAGGGCATGGAACTTGTTGGGCGCTGTAACAAACTCCTTGCCGGTAATTTGGGAAACAGCCCTTGCAACACGGGTATCAAAACCCTCCGGGGCATTAAGTCCGGTGCCAACGGCGGTGCCGCCCAATGCCAACTCCTTAAGCTCGGGCAGGGCTGCTTGTATCAGTCGAATATCCTTTTCCAAGGAGGTGCGCCAGCCGCTAATTTCCTGTGAAAAAGTAATAGGCGTTGCGTCCTGAAGATGTGTTCTGCCACTCTTAACAACACCCTGATTGTCCTGCTCCAATTTTTTGAATGTATCCACCAGCTTTTGGACAGCGGGGATAACCTTGTCCTCCAGTCCCAGCACAGCGGCAATGGACATGGCTGTGGGGAATGTATCATTTGAGCTTTGGCTCATATTGATGTCGTCGTTGGGATGGAGCAGCTTTTTGCCGGCAATTCGGTTGCCCCGATTAGCAATAACCTCGTTGGTATTCATATTGGATTGAGTACCCGAGCCGGTCTGCCACACTACTAACGGAAAATGGTCGTTCAGCTCGCCCCTCATAATTTCGTCACAGGCCTGTGATATTGCCTCCAGCTTTTCCCCCGTCATCCTATCGGGCTTCAATTCGTTATTGGCAACGGCGGCGGCCTTTTTCAGCACGGCAAAGGCATAAGTAATCTCCCGGGGCATAACCTCGATACCCTCGCCAATCTTAAAATTCTCGTGGCTGCGCTGGGTCTGCGCCGCCCAATACACATTGGCAGGAACCTTTACCTCCCCCATGGAATCATGCTCGATACGATAATCCATAATACCCTCCTAAAAACCGAAGTCCAAATAATCCTCTTTAGTAAATCTGTGATAGGTCATACCAATATCCTGAGTGTCGATACAGTACCAAAATGCGTCCGGCTGACCGTCCTCAAAATATATCAAATAGTCAAAATCCTCATTGTCAATATGCTCCACAACAACCTTGCGGCTGTACCTGTTGAACACAGCAATGACATCGTCCACCGTGCAGGTGTAGTCACGAATCACTTTTATAAACTGTACCAAAAAGTCATCGTCACTCACCAGCGAATGCACATAATCCACTCCCTGAGTGGGAATATCAATTCTGTATCCGTTACTGACGGTGCGATATGTAATATCGCCGAGAGTGTCCCTGTACTGTGCCGCAAACTCTGCCAGCAAATCCGGCACGACACCGTCATCACAGTCCCCCAACAAATGCAGCAAGCTGCTGCGTGCATAGTTGATGCCAAAGGGTACCGACTCATATCCCAGCTTCAGCTGCGACTCCTTGGTTACGCTGACAATGTTGTCGAATAGTCTGCCAAAATCCATAATTACAGTTGGTCCGCAATAGAATAGATTAGCTCTACGGTCTTGTCCCAGCCCAGGCAGGGGTCGGTAATTGACTTGCCGTACACACCGTCCTCAACCTTTTGGCAGCCGTCCTCAATGTAGGACTCAATCATAAATCCCTTTACCATTCTGCTGATATCGTCGCTGTGGCGCATTGAGTGCAGTACCTCGTTGGCAATACGCACCTGCTCAAGATAATTCTTGCCGGAATTGGAGTGATTTGTGTCCACAACAACAGCAGGATTTTTGTATCCGCCGTTGCAATACATATCGTGCAGTGTACGCAAATCCTCGTAGTGATAATTTGCATGATTGATACCATGCTTGTTGACGCTGCCACGCAGAATAACATGAGCCAGCGGATTGCCGTCGCTCTCAACCTCCCAGCCACGATACAAAAAGGTATGGTCGCCCTGGGCTGCCTTTATGGCATTGAGCATAATAGAAAAGTCACCGCTGGTAGGATTCTTCATTCCCACAGGAATATTGAGCATACTGGATACAAGTCTATGCTCCTGGTTTTCCACACTTCTGGCGCCGATGGCAACATAGGACAGCAGGTCGGACAGGTACCTGTGATTTTCGGGATACAGCATCTCGTCGGCACAGGTAAGCCCGGTTTGCTCAATAGCCTCCTTGTGGAGGTTGCGCACCTCGATAATACCCTCCAGCATATCCGGCTTTTTGTCCGGGTCCGGCTGGTGGAGCATTCCCTTGTAGCCTGCCCCTGTAGTACGGGGCTTGCCGGTGTATATGCGAGGTATGATTATAATTTTGTCCTCAACCTCTTTTTGTACATCTGCCAAACGATGAATATAATCCAGCACCGAATCGGGTCTGTCTGCCGAGCAGGGTCCGATAACCAGCACAAACTTGTTGCTGTCGCCGGTAAAAACCTTTGTAATTTCCCGGTCACGGGCTTCCTTAACCTTGGTTGCCTCTGGGGATAGCGGGTACTGCTCCTTAATCTCCTTGGGTACAGGTAGCTTGCGTTTGAACTGGGATTTGTTCATATTGTCCATAATATATAAACCTCGTAAAAAATAATATTTAGTATGATAGCACTATTTATTGTACAAGTCAACAATCCACACCCAAAAGAATGTGGGCAAAATACTGCTGTTACACCCGGTTAAGCACCACAATTCGGCTCTGCAAAGCGCCGCCAATAGTTACTTTGTGCCACTTGTTCATCAAGAAGCGGCCGCTGTGTCGGTATGTGTTGTCATTGTACCGACACTCATAATCGGCATTGGGGTCAAGCCCCTTAAGCACGAATTCCTTGTCCTGCTTGTTGAACAGAGATGTGGGCGCAGTGCTGATAAACAGAACGCTCTGGGACTTATCCTTGCTGACATACTGGGTAATGAACACTCCGTCACAGTCATAATTTGCCAATCTGTACAAGTCCCCAAACTGAATTGTGTCGCGAACTGATTTGTACCGGGCAATATACTCCTTGTATCCCTGCAAGGTCTTTTTGTCCTTTTTGAGCAAATGGGAGCCAATGGACAAGGAGCCCTGCATGGAGGTATTGAACCTAAAGTCGTCACTGCATCTGCAGGAACCGCCGGCGTCCGTTACCCATGCACGCATACACTTGCGGGGATAAAGCATGGAATATCCACGCTGAATATACAATCTGTCCAAAGGGTCGGTATTGTCGGAGGTCCACACCATATCAAAGTGCTCCATAGCCCCCAGCTCTGCCCTGCCGCCACCGGACGCGCAAGCCTCCAACTGGAGGTAGGGATATTTTTTGTGCAGGCGGTCGGCAATGTCGTACACAGCCATGGTATGACGGTACCACAGCTCCTTGCCGTTTTCCAGATTATCGGTGCCAATCTCGGAAAAGGGACGGTTCATATCCCACTTTATGTAACGGATATTGTACTTGGACAGCATAGAATCCATACAATCGAACACATATTCCCTAACATCGTCGCGGGTAAGATTGAGTACCAGCTGATGCCTGAGCAGGGACGGGGTACGGGAATCGTAGTGATATGTCCACTCCGGACGAGCGCGGTACAGGTCGCTGTCCTGCTGTACCATCTCAGGCTCAAACCACAGGCCGAAGTCCATACCCAGACTGTTAACACCGTCAATCAGCTCGCCCAGACCGTTGGGGAATTTGTCGGTATTAACATACCAATCTCCCAGTCCGGCGCGGTCGTTGTTGCGCTTGCCGAACCATCCGTCATCCATAACAAACAGCTCGCACCCAATATCGGCGGCTATCCTTGCCAGCGCCAGCTGGTCACGGGTATTAACATCAAATTCGGTAGCCTCCCACGAATTATATAGTACCGGCAAATGCTTTTTTGCATATCCCTTTGGCAAAATATTATCTACTGCAAAGTCGTTCATCATATTGCTCATAGCAGTAAATCCGCAGGTATATCCCATATATACCTTTGGCGCAGTAAATTTTTCGCCGGCGCCAAGGGTGTAGGAAAAATCAAAATCGGATATGCCCAGCATACACCTGGTGGTATTGCAAAAATCACGATTGACCTCTATTTTGAAATTACCGCCGTACCCTAATGCGGCAAAGAACACATCGCCCCAATCCTCGGTAGCGTCACGGTGCATAATCACAAAGGGAGAGTGAGTGTGTCCGGCAATACCTTTTTTTGACTCATACACAACGGTGCCGTTGTTAAGCTCATTACTTTCAGTCAAAAACTCGGCACCCCAGGAGCCGTTGGTATTGATGACCTTGTACGGTGACCTGGAGGGCAGATTGAGTTCTGCGCTGAACACTCTCTCCAGGGTAATGGCGGCATTGCCGTTGTTGACAACGGTGACGCTGCGGGTAATAATATCGTGGTCGCTGCCGTATGCGTAGGACAGCACCAGGTCAACATCATACTCGCTGTCGGTAAGAGTAATCTCCAGCAATCCCTCGTCCCGGGTGACGGACTTGAATGTGAACACGCTGTCACGGCATCCGTCGGCATAAATGCACTTGAGGGCGGCAGCTCTATAGCGCGTACCGCCGAAAACGCTGTACTCCTCCTTTGTGTAATCCAATTCGGAATGATTTGAGTTGTGCTCCCATTCGTTAAAAACCGAATATTCGTCAACGGGCATTTTTGCTCCCCAATGAATATGCTGAAGCACTCCATCATCATTTACCCCCATAACATAATGAGTGTTGAGGGTATTGATTACGAACACATTTTTTTGCATAAAAAATCTCCAATCGCTTGATAATTTTAATATAACAAAAGTATTTAAGATTGACAAGTATTTATTTAGTTGTTATACTAAAAAGGTAGAAATAGTCATATTTTGACGGAAAGGTGTACATTATGGAAAAGAATAGAGTTAATCTAAAGATTTGTGGTAACAGCTACACCATACTCACAGAGGACGACCCGGATTATGTAGAGGATTTGGGCGAGCTTATCGACAAGGAAATGAAGACAATCGGCAACGAGTCGCCGTCACTGTCCCAAACTCAATGTGCAGTGCTGGTTGCGCTGGACCAGGCCGACGCCGCAAAAAAAGCGACTGCCTCATCCGACAACCTTAGAGCGCAAATCAAGGACTATCTTGAGGACAGCGCCAGAGCTCGTATGGAGGTTGATGTTGCAAGAAGAGAAATTGAGCGACTCAACCGCGAAATCAGCAACCTGCGCAGCAAGCTTGCCGGTCAGCAATAATACAACAAACAAAAGGGGTGGCTATCGGTCGCCCCTATAATTATACAAATGTAGGAATTAGTATGGAAATATTAGCACCTGCCGGCAATATGGAGGCTCTGATTGCTGCTGTGCGCTGTGGCGCAAACGCAGTATATCTGGGTATGACCCAACTGAATGCCCGCCGCAACGCCGGCAACTTTGACGCCCAAGAATTGAATAAGGCTGTGGCCTACTGCCACTGCCGTGATGTAAAGGTGTACCTGACGGCTAACACTCTTGTATCCGATGCCGAAATGGATATGGCACACTCCACCGTTGACACTGCCATGGAGGCAGGGGTGGACGGATTCATTGTACAGGACATAGGCATGGCAAAGATGATAAGACAATGCTTTCCACAAGCAAAGCTACACGCGTCCACCCAATGCAGCGCCACAACTCCCGACGGATTCAAGGCACTGGAAAAAATGGGCTTTGTACGGGCTGTAATCCCCAGAGAGATGAGTGAGGACGAAATTGCAGAAATAAGAGCTTGCACAAATATGGAACTGGAGGCCTTTGTACACGGAGCACTGTGTATGTGCGTCAGCGGACAATGCTATATGTCGGCTATGCTGGGTGGCAGGAGTGGTAATCGAGGACTGTGCGCTCAGCCCTGCCGACTGCAATTCAGCGCCGATGACCGACCCGCCTGTGACCTGTCGCTAAAGGACCTGAGTCTGATAAGGCATATCCAAAAAATGGAAAAGCTGGGTATATGCAGCCTAAAAATCGAGGGCAGAATGAAACGGCCTGAATATGTGGCCGCCGCCGTAACGGCCTGCAAGGAGGCAATCAACAAAAACTACTCCCCCGATACCGAAAATATCCTGCGCAGCGTTTTTTCTCGCAGCGGATTCACCGACGGCTACTTTACCGGCAAGAGAGAAGATATGTTCGGCACCCGCCAAAAGGAGGATGTGATGGCGGCAGGCAATGTGCTCAAGGAACTGAGTCATCTGTATGACAACGAAAATCCTCTCGTCCCCATATCTCTGTCCTTTTTCTGCCACAGTAATCAGCCGTCAAGGTTGACAGTTACCAAAGGCGAAAGGACGGTAACGGTAACGGGTCCCGTGCCCCAAGCGGCTATCAATGCGCCGATGACGGCGGAGAGCCTGACCGCCAGGCTGTCCAAGTTGGGCGGCACCCAGTTCTACGCCCATAAGGTTGATACAGACATTGAGGAGGGGCTGATACTGCCTGCCGGCGTTATCAACGGCATGCGCCGTGACGCAGTAGAAAAGCTGAACATAATTACACCAAGGGAATATGACGCTCTCCCCCTGCCCGATACGGACAAGGTGTCCCACAAAAAAACTTACTATACCGCCAGATTTTTACACCCCGACAGAATACCCCATGAGCACCCCTTCAAGCGCGTTTTTATACCAATATGGAGCGAAGACAAGTATTTTGAGGATAACAGAATCGGTGTGGAGATACCCAGAGGTCTCTTTGGCTGTGAGGAAAAACTGAAAAAACAGCTGTCCCACCTGCGGGATATAGGCGTAACAATGGCGCTCTGTCCCAATATAGGAGCATACAAAACGGCGCAGGATATGGGCTTTGCGGTCTATGGGGATTTCGGTATGAATGTGTTCAACAGCATGGGCGCACAGCAGGTGAGCTCCCCCATACTGTCATACGAGCTGACTCTGGAGCAAGCCAACGCAATAAACGCTGATGATACCGGAATTATTGTGTATGGCTCGCTGCCTCTTATGCTGGCCCGAAACTGCCCTGTCAAAAACAGAATAGGCTGTCACCAATGTAACAAGAACGGCAGTCTTACAGACAGAAAGGGCTACAAGCTGCCTGTAAAATGCTCGACCTACCCCTGCGTAGAGATACTGAATCCCCTACCGCTGTATCTTGGGGACAGAATGAGAGAGGTCAAAACGGATTTTGCCCACCTGTACTTTACCGACGAGAGCAGGCAACGGGTGGAGCAAATCATAGATATGTTCAATAACGGCAGTCCGCCGGACACAAAATTCACACGGGGACTGTACTACAGAGGAGTAAAATAATGATTATACTGGCATCAAAAAGTCCACGCAGACAGGAGTTAATTAGGCTGATTACCACGGATTTTGAGGTCAAATCAGCCCGGGTTGACGAGACTCTGCCCCAGGGAATATCCCCCCAACAGGCTGTGGAATACCTGTCGAGAATAAAAGCGCAGCCTTTTGCCAATGATACAGACATAATAATAGGCGCGGATACCGTGGTATCAATCGACAATATTATACTGGGTAAGCCTGCGGACAAGGACGACGCCCGCCGTATGCTGACAATGCTGTCCGGCAAATGGCACAGCGTTCTGACCGGAGTAACCGTAATCAAGGGAGAAAAAACCGTCACCTTTCATCAAGAAACCAAGGTAAAATTCTTTGACCTCACAGACGAGGAAATTGACCGCTACATTGCCACCGGGGAACCTATGGACAAGGCAGGCGCATACGGTATCCAGGGATACGGCTCCTTGCTGGTTGACAGAATCGACGGCGACTACTTCAACGTGGTGGGTCTGCCTGTCAGCAGGCTGAATCGGGAACTGAATTTTATTTAGATATAAGCCTTGAAAAACATTTTTTGTTATGTTATACTAACTTTATATAGTGTAAAATTATGTAAATTTATAAAAATTCGGCAAATACCCCATTATTGACCGAAAGGAGAGATTGGATTATGGCAGCAGATTTGCATTGTCACACAAAGCTGAGCGACGGCTCGGTAGGAATTGAAGATTTGATAGTAATAGCCCAAAAAAGCGGAATAGACACCATTGCCATAACCGATCACGACTGCGTTGCAGGAACAGTCAGGGGCCAGGTAATAGGCAAGAGATACGGCGTAACCGTAATACCGGGTGTGGAAATCAGCGCCTTTGACCAGGAGTGCGGCAAAAAGGTACACATCCTGTCATACCTTGCCGACGCTCCGGACAGACTGGAGGGCATCTGCAAAAGGACATCTGTGTCCCGCAAGAGAGCCGGCCAGATAATGATGCTAAAGGTTGCAGCCAGATTTCCTATCACCAGCGAATTCATCATTTCCCACGCAAGCGGCTCCACCAATCTTTTTACTCAGCATATTATGCACGCTCTTATGGACGCAGGATATACTGACAGAATCTTTGGCGACCTATACAAAGCATTGTTCAGCCACAACAGCGAGACCAATGTACTGGCGCCCACCAAGTACCCGTCCGTACAGGAGGCCATTGACGAGATTCACGGCGCAGGCGGTATAGCAATCCTTGCCCACCCCGGAAAATTCGGCAACATTGAAGACATTGACAAGTATATCGAGATGGGTATTGACGGTATCGAGGTATGGTCCCCCCACAACACAGAGGAGCAGACCGAAGCCCTGATAGCAAAATGCAAAAAAGAAAAATTGCTTACCACCGGCGGCTCCGACTTTCACGGTACCTATGGCGACCACACGGTTACCATAGGCGGCTACTGCACTCCCCAGGACAGCCTGGAAAAGCTGATGGGCTACAAGGCAAAAAAGAAGCGTGCTCAGCGCAAGGCAGAAAAGGAAGCGGCAGCTGCGGCGGTTGCCAAGTAGTAGTATGAAACAGTTATGGAAAAGTAATTTAAAAAATATTGAGCCCTATGTACCGGGAGAACAGAGCAAGGAACGGGATATAGTAAAAATCAATGCTAACGAAAATCCCTATCCCCCTCTCCCAAGGCCGTACAGGCACTGAGGGAATTCAACACAGACAGTCTGCGCTTTTATCCGCCGGCAACAGCCCAAGAATTCAAGGAGGCTATTGCCGAGTTCTACGGAGTAAAGGCGCATAATGTATTTTTGGGCAATGGCAGCGACGATGTGCTGGCTCTGGCTTTTCAGTCTTTTTTTAACTCCGACTTGCCAATTGTATATCCCGACATCACATACAGCTTTTATCCGGTATGGTGCAGGCTGTTCGGTATAGAATATATCAACCAACCGCTGGACGACAGTTTTAGAATCAATCCGGAGGACTATCGCTCGCCCAACGGCGGGGTGGTAATTCCCAACCCCAACGCGCCTACTTCCATTGGCGAGGGTCCCGAATTTGTTACCAAGATTATGGAATACAATCAGGACAGCGTGGTAATTATCGACGAGGCCTATGTTGATTTCGGCGGAATATCCAGCGTACCGCTAACAAAAAAGTACGACAATCTGCTGGTTACCGGCACATTCAGTAAGTCACGGTCCCTTGCCGGTATGCGTATCGGCTTTGCCATCGGCTCAAAGGAGCTGATTGATGTTCTGGAGGCTGTTAAGAACAGCTACAACTCCTACACCGTTGACAGCCTGTCCATGGCAATGGGAATCGCCGCAATAAGGGATGTTGACTACTTTAACTCCACGGTGAGCAAAATCATTGCTACCCGTACCAAGGTGACCCAGGAGCTGCGACAGCTGGGATTCACCGTGTTGGACAGCAGTACCAACTTCATTATGGCCACCCACAAGGACCGCAGTATGAAGGATATGTTCCTGTACCTAAAGAGCAAAAAGGTGTTCATCCGATACTTTGATTTGCCGCGAATCAACAACTATGTGCGTATCACCATCGGCACGGAAGAAGAAATGCAGACCTTTATCAACTGCGTCAAGGATTATATTAAGCAATAAAAATACCCCTTTGGTACCTCGGTATCGAAGGGGTTGTCTTTTTATTGGGGAGTGTAGGTGTACATTGCGAATTTTTGGGGCCAGTAGTGTATGAACAGGGGGCCTTTTTTGTAGGACACGCCATGTTTTTCCAGAGTCCAGCCAGGCCTGTCCTTAAGAAGACGGTAAATAATATTGTTACCAAAAAAGCAAAGCCGAACGCTTTTTGTTAAATTGCTCTCCAAATAATATATGAATTTTTCCAGCATGGAGGATGTGAAAGGATTGAACAAAAACAGATATGTATATTGATTATAGTCAATCTCAAGGGCATTTTTGCACAGAATCTCCACATTGTCATAGCGTTGAGCCCAGGCTCTGCAGTAATCGGCAATGCTTTCCTTCAATTCCACGCCGGTCAACTTGCAGGGCTGTTTTTTTAGCAGCATATATGCCAATACTCTGCCCTGTCCGCACCCAATATCAATAAAGCTGTCCCGGGCAGTAAAGGTTTCGTCCTTAAGGGCTTTATCAAGCGCCCAATACCTCATGGGCATACTGTCATTGGCTCCGGTTTCCTCAATATCGTCGGACACTATCACCTTGGACAGATTGCACTTGCACACCTTGTAGTCCTTAAGCATATCAAAGGCGGTATTGATTCTACCGCACAGCTGGCGTATCTTGTGTTGAAAAAAAGAATACTCTTGTGTGTTACTCATACTATCTCCTTTGCTACTTTGTGCCTATCAGCATTGTAGAGTGAGCCAAGCCCAACAGCTTGGCGTTCCCGGGCGACAAAAAAGTTCCGTCGGTAGTGTCCACTATATCAACCCTCTCGTAGCCCATTGCCAAAAGCCGTGACTTAAGCTGTTCCAAATCGCCAAAGTGTTTTGGGTTCATAATATCGTGAATCACAAATGTGCCGCCTTTTTTCAGCACTCGCAGGGATTCCGTTATCAAATCCTGCTTGTTGTACTTGTTGCTGACTTTATGATAAAAATAATTGCTGACAACAGCGTCGAATGTGCCGTCGTCAAAATCCAGCGCAATGGCGCTGCCCTGCTCAAAGGCCACATTGCCGACACCCTCGGCGGCGGCATTCCTTTTGCACCGTCTGTGGCCCTTGTCGGCGCCCTTTGGCCACGGGTCAATGCCGACAATGGTAGCCATAGCATTTTTTCTGCCAACGGCAATAGTCAGCTGACCGTCACCACAGCCTATATCAAGACAGGTTTGTCCCTCATTCAACACAACTCGGTCGGCAACGGCGTCCACAATATGTGTTGCTACCCGGCGTCTGCCCTTGTTGGAATCCAGCGCGTCATAGGCGTTAACACATAATAGTGTAAACACCAGGCATACCAAAAAGCAAATCACCAGCACCGCCGTCAAAAATCCACGCAGTACGGTGCTGTCGGGGAATAGTAATCTGCAAGCGAATATGGCTGTCCACAGCATAATCGTGCCCAGCATAAGCGCGTTTTTCAGCGGGTGGGAAACCCAATTTTCATATACCGGCTTCATATCTTCACCTCAAAATCAATATATTTTTTTCAACAAAAATTCCTCAAATCTGGGGGCATACAGCTCTTTGTAACCGGCTTTTGTGGGACAGGAATCGGTAGCCATATACAAAGCCTGCTGTCGGTCGTCCAACACCATGCCCTCGTCGTGGTAAAAATCAATAACCTCAATATTCCACTTATCGGCAACCATTAGCACAGCGTCAACAATCTTGGCATAATGGGCGTTATCATTGGGCTGGCAGGTATAAAACACTACCGGACAGCCCCATGTGTCCTGGGAATAACTGATAACAAATTCCATGGCGCCGATAACGCTCTTTGTATCATATTGGTCGTTAAAATATCCGTCGGTAATTTGGCCGATTCGGCTGAATCCCGTACCGTCGATATACGGCACCTCGCACAATATCATACGGGGATTCGCATTCTCGGTGGGAATTGTCTTAATCATAGCAGGTATGGAATTGGCTCCGCGCTCAACAAGGGAGGCGCCGTCCTTGCCGTACACCACCGCATTTATGCCCCGGCTCTGCCTCAGGTATTCCACAAAGGAATCCCCGGACGCCTTGCTGCCGGTCACCAAATCCGAGCCCACAAAAACAATACTCTGGTCAACAAGAGCGCCGTCCTGCTGTTGCGTTTGGGAGGGATTGTACTGACTGCCGTTGCCCGACAAAAACATGCCCGTACTGTACAGACACGACAGCGCAACCGACGCTGTCACCAAAGCCGTCATAACAACAGCCAAAATAAGCCTAATATTCTTTTTCATCATATCACCTAATATCATACAACAAAACGGTAGCAAAACGCTACCGTTTTTATTGCTTTGTGTTAGCCGCCCAGGGCAGAATTTACCGCATTGGACTCGTTACCTGTCAATCCGCCGCCCTGCTCCAAGAATTCAGCCGGGAAGAACAGGCTTGCGCCACCGGTCAACTCATCTTTAGAGTTATAGGTGTACAGATAATCGTCGTCAATGTTCTGTTCTGCAGCCAGCCAATCCTTTTCGGAAATGAGATATACGGAGCCGGTCTCGGCAATCTGCAGGTCCATGGTCTTCCAGTTGGAGAAGCGGTGCATATTGAGGTAATAGGTGTTGTCGGTTACCGTATCACCGATACAGCTGCCCCAAATCTCCTGATAATATCCGTCCAGGTCAATATTGCCTGCCGGAGCATAGAACAATGCACAAATCTTGCCGTACATAGCAAAGTAATTTATGTCTCCGCCAAATGACGCCACTGCATTAGGCAGCTGCTTGAGGTTACTGCCGATATTGTCAGAGTTGGAGTAAACATCATAAATATTTACATCGCCCTGTGACGCCACAATGTATGTCAGCTTCATATCAACTGTGGTAAAGATATTGACATCGTGGTTAGCATAAATAGTAACCGGACAGGTAACATTATGCTTTATCTTGGCAGTAGGAATTGCCGTGCCGCATCTGTCGCACTTGTATGTCTTGCTGCCGTCATAATTACTGCAGTACATTGTGTATGTCTTGCCGTGCTTCCTGGTATTCTTGTTAGGACAGGTCAGGGTGGTGTATGTTGCGCCCTGAGAGCCAAAGCCTACCAACGGAGTCTGACTGCTAAGGTCAATCTGCAGGCTGGCAGCATTGCAGCTGAAGTCATGACCAAAGTAAATCAACGAATCATGTGACAGCAATGTCTGGTCATAGGAGAAGCAGTCCCAAGTACCCAGCAAGGACGAGTTCTTGTTGAGAGTCAGCTCGCCCAGTGAGTAAACAGAACCGTTCTTGAGTGACAGAGCATCCTTTACATTATAGGCAAATTCCTTTATCTTGTCGATAATATTGCCCATAATTGAGCCATCACTTTCGCTGACATATGCAACATGCTTGTATGTGTTATTATTGAAAGCCTCGGGCAATACCCACATATCGGCATTGCTGCGCAATGTGATATAGTTGAGGGCAAATGTGTACTTGCCCACGCATACCCGTGAGAATCCGTACTCCTTGATATATCCGGTATAGGAGCACAAGGACTTGCCGATATAGAAGTTGCCGCCGTTGGCCTTGTCGGTTACCTCGTCGCCCAGCTCGTTCTTGGCAACTACAGACTCCTTCATACAATTCTGGAAGTCGCTGCCGCAAACCGGACATCCGCTGTCGGTGCCCACCTGCTGGTCGGAACACTCGGTAGAGCAGGTACACTTTGACTCAACGGCACAATCGCCGTAATTATTGCTACATACAGGACAGTCTGCATTAGCGGCAGAGCATCGGGTCTCACAGATACAGGACGCGCCTATTTCCTCGTCGTCCTTACGCTTGATGTCGCCGCGGCTATCCTTGTACGCCTCGTCAAACTTGCCTAACTCTATATAACGCAGGGCCGTCATATTGCCACCAACGAACACCCGGCTCTCGTCACGAATCTTGATGGTGTTGAGAGTAGCCTCAAGACTGCCGCAAACAAATACGGTTGCTGCGGTCTTTGCCTCAAAGGAGGTGCCCGCCTTAACCTTTTTGCCGCAGAACAAAATACTGTTCTCACGCATGACGATATAGTTGCCGGCGTTAATATCGCCCCGTACCATAATGTTGGAATACTCCTCGGCGTCAATAAATCCGGTACCGCTAATCAGCTTGATAATATCGGCACTGCCGGGAACTCGCAGGTCGCCGCCTACCATCATATTGCCGTCATGGGACAGCTGAATCTTATGCCTTACATAGCAGTCGCCGCCAACCTTGAGGGTTGTACCGGCATATATGCTCAAGCGTCCGCGGGTCTTGAAGTTGCCCTGAACATAGAAGTATCCTGCATGCTCGTAATTGTAGTCGAAATTGGGGTCATCCCTGCTGTAATCCCTGTCTGTCATAAATGTTTCCTGAGCAGCCCAGGTGTCGTCACCCTTGCTTGAGAATGTCATGGACTTACCAATCTCGATATTCTGGGATGTGTTGGTGGTATAATTCAGGAAGTCACCGTAGATATAAGCGTCACTCATATCACGGAATCTGAATGTCTCCTTAACATACGCGCTACCGCGAACAATAAGGTGATAGAACTGGGATTTGTTATCGTTCTCCTCAAAGCCACTCTTTGCGCTGTCGCCGATAACGGTAAACTTTACATCATCAACGCTGGCGCCCTGGATACGAAAGGCGATCTCTACCAGCGCAGCCTGAATGTTTGCCAAAATGCCCTTGTAGGTTGCGCCGTTGCCGTCACCCTTGCCGTCGATGGCAAAGGTTGTATTACGCTTCGGCACGGTGATACTGTTGGTAAAGAATGCGTTACCTACATAAATATTGGCATTACTGTATGCAATAAAGTAGTTCCATGTACTGCCGGGCATACCGATGTCACCCTTGCCCACATTACCGTTTGTACTGGTCATAAAGTCACGGCCAACATAGGTGTACGAGGATGAGTCGATATCGTCGTCGCCCTTGATGGTATCGGGACAACCGATACGGGCGCATCGCTTTGACTCACAGTCGCCGCCGGTCATAAAGATGGCATTCTGCATAGTAGCGAATCCGCCGCCGGTATAGGTGTTACCCTTGATAAATGTCTTTGCGCCCACATGGGTACATATACCTATCATATTGATACCCATCTTGTTGGCGGTGGTACAGTTGTAGATATTCAGGTCGCCATTGATATACATACGGCCCCAGTTCTGCACAGCGCCGCCGGCCAGCTTGTCGTCACTGCTGTCCTTGGCTCTGCCCAGGGTGATGGAGCTGCCGCAATAGAATACTGCGTTGGAATTAGGCTTCAGGGAATTCTCTACAAATCCGTTAGCCAAGCCGATCATACCCTTGATATCCTCGACAACCTCGGTGGTGGTCCAAATCAGCTGAATATTGTTTACGCCATAGGCGTCGTCGGAATAACTGAGTGTGCCCTTGATGTAGAACTTGCCGCCGTTAAGTATCGCCTGGCCGTACTGCAAATTGGTCTCCACCGAAAAGCCGGAATCCTTGCCGGTCCAGATTGTAGCGGCGGTAGATACAGAGCCGTAAAAATGGGTCTGTGAATAGTCGCCGGTACGAATGGAGAAGTGCGGCGCGTATGTTGACTCCTTGCCGGAGTGACGGGTTGTACTGTGGTTGGTATCGTTGTACTGACCTATCAGCGTGCGATAGCTGAACTCGTACTGGTCGGGTACTATGGAGCCGTGCACAACAAAACGGGATGCCTTGGTATAAAAGTCGCCAAAGGTTGCCATAGCACCACCGATGCTCCACTCCTGGGTGCCGCCGACATACATAATTACATCGGAATCATCGTTGCTGAGTCCGTTGCGGATACAATATCCGTTGCCCAGGTAGCTGTCGCCCTTGTCGGACCATGCGCCCGTGGAATAATCGTAATTAAGGTTGTTGCACACAACCAGCTCGCCCTGGTTGTAAATAGAACAGCGTACATTAAGGTCGTTACAGCCCAATACCGCACCCTTTGCAACACGGGTTGCAAGGCCGGTATTCTGTACCGTCAGCGCGCCGGAAAAATGAGTCTCGCCGCTATTGATACGGATAGCAACATATCTGTTCTTTACTACTCCGTCGTCAATGATTTCGCCGCCGGCAGGGCCGGTGACTTTACCCACCAAGTTTTTGTTAACTGCGTCGGTACACTGCTCCACAAAGGAGTTGTCAAAGTAGTTGTTACCATTCCAGTCGATTGCCTGGCCACTCTCTATAATGCCTCTTGTGCCGCTGCCCACCTTGAGGGGACCGATAAAGTTGGTACAGCCGGCATTGAACGCAAATGAGAACGAATTAATATCAACATAACCCATCAGGTACATCTCGCCCGATTGGTTGTCAAACTTGTGAGCGCCCAGGTCGGTGGTACCGTCAATACATACCATACCGCCGTTAGTGAGGGCAACATCACTTGTGTTGCCAAATATTACTTCACTCTCAGTTACAAAGGCGCCGCCGTCAATAGTGGACGGCAGATGCAGCTTTATTTTGCCGCCTGAACCGGGGTAATAAAATCTGCCCTTCAGGGAGTCGGCACAATTGACTGTAAATGTCGGTGTAGTAACACCTTTAAAGGCGGGACTGTTAGGTCCGCAGTAAATCAAACCGGTGGTATCAACCCTGAATGTCTTTGCCAAATATAACTCCACTTTGTTCATGCCATAGAACTGTGAGTTGTCATATACCTCAATGCTGGAGCAGTTGGTATTGTTGAATACCACTGCCTTGTGGCCGCTATGCAGCTCTATCCTGTAAACTCCGGTTAAGCCGGCGTCAAAGTCGCCGCACACCTTGGTAAACGACTGGGAGTTACCGCCAAATCCGGCTACTGTGCCGATGCTCAGATTACCGTAAACGAATAACCGACCGTTGTTGTCAAACTGGCCACCCAGGGATACCTTGCGCATTTCCTGTATATTTTCCCAGCCGGAGCCGGTGCCAAGATATACCGTTGCGTTGGTCTGATTGTTTTGGAAATAAGCAATATTTCCGCTAAAGCAGGTCTTGTGGCCCCTGCCGTAAATACTGATAACAGAGCCGTCGCCGGTGCCGGTGATGTACACGCCCTTGGTCAATCCGTCGGAGGTGAGCCAGCCGGAAACATATACCTGACCGGTGCCGCAGAACTCGAATGTGCGCTTGCCGGTGGTCTTGTCGCTAAGGCCGGCGTAAATAGTTGCGTTACAGCCACTCATATCGCCACGGACATACAGCTTGCCGCCGTTGTTCAGAATACGATGCTCGGCAGAAAGGTTGCCGTTGACATACATTGCGCCCTCGTTGATAAGGGAGTGTCTGTCATCATCAATGTAGGACAGCAAATTCAAATTACCGTCGCAAATTACGATACCCGTGCTGTAATTGTACAGGCTCTTAATGTTCATATTTTTGCGCTTTAAGTAGATTGTGCCGCTGTTCTCCACCTTAAAGGCGGACAGGTCGTCCTCTACATACGCATTACTGCCTGCGTCGATGGTCCAGGTGGAGGACACGGTGATACTGCCGAACTCCATCTTTGTGCCGGTAGCCTCAATCTCGCTGGCATCCAGCTCATTCTCTACCTTGATGGCACCGTTGTTGAATATAATCTTGCCTGCAACGCTTATATTACCCACAGAATCGTCGGCACCGCTGCAGAACAGTATGCCGGAGGCATAGCCGATAATATCGCCGCCTACGGTAACATTGCCGTTGACAACATAAACCTGGCCGGAAATCTGGAGATTACCGATGGGGTCGCCCTCGCCGTCCTGGCGTGAACGGGTGGTCAAGTCACCGTTTTCGATATATGTAATGCCATTTTGGTAAAAAGTGGTGGTGCTCAGGGACTGAGCCACAATATAGCTGCCGGACTGACCTGTAATATTGCCGGGAACGCTGATTGCTCCGCTTGTTCTGATTTCGCCATGGTTGACCATATATTCAGCCAATATGGAGGTAGCCTGAATAACACCGTCGGAGGTGCTGTTTGTCAGAGTGCCTGCCACAGTGATGCTCTCGCCGCACTTAACCTTTCCGGAGTTACTCATAGCGCTGCCGGCTGACATTGCATTTGCAACCTGAAGATATGAATTTGCGCCGTTGGTCAGGGAGCCGGCAACAGCTGCGGTGTTGTCAATCTTGAGTACGCCTCGGTTGATAACATTGCCCGATGCGTCCAGCTTGCCGCCGATATACATACTGCCGAAGGAATCGTTTGTCAAATCCTTGCAGTTTGCGTTTACATTAATCTTTATATTACCGTTGTTGGTAATGTTCTTGTTCTTGTTTGCGTCACCAAAGCTGGTAATCAGGATTCTGCCGTCGTTGTTAAGGTTGGCATTGATACTGCCCGCCTGTACCTTGCCGGTGGAGGATACTGTAACAGTCTTGCTGGCGTCGGCGGTGATTGCTCCCACGGAATATACCTCGCCGTTTACTGTTGCGTTGGCAAAGGTTACGGAATTGCCGGCAATGGTCTGGCCTGCGCCGACGGTAAAATCGCTGCCGCTGAGATTAAAATCATAATGAGCGCAGGCGCTGAAGTTATCAGGCAGTCCGATTGTGGTGTTGGAAATTGTGCCGCCGATAACCAGCTTTGAGCCGCTTGCAATATTGAAGTAAGTGCTGTTTGCGTTAAGGTTGCCGCCTATTACGCAATTCTTGTGTACTGTCAGCTTGGCAGTGCTTGCGTTACCCATAACATATAGGTTGTCAACATTTGCCGAATCGATATTGGTAGGCATAACAAGGCTGCCGCAAATGATGGTAGCAGTACCGTTTGTGTCCGTAAGCTTAATATCACGGGTGTTCAGCTCACCGGTAACGATGAGAGTTGAGCCTGCCTTCATCTCCAGAGTTCCCTTTTCGCCGCCCTCAATCTTCATATCACCGTTGACGAACATTGTAGAATTGTTGCCTACTACAACAGTATATGGCTTCTGAGCGTCACATTTTTGATAGAAATTACCGTCAATATAAGCAAAACAATTAAGGTCGGTGGTGAATCTACTGTTATTATCATTGTTAAAGTACTTGTAGGCAACACCATTGTATTCAAAAGTGCTGGTACCGCCGACATACAGCTTTGAGTTCTTTTGTAATTCGACACATCTGTTACCTGTCTTTTTTAATTGTTCGGCTTTGAATCCGTCAAAGTAAATAGTGGCATTTTCCTCAATTCTCATGCCCATCTTATATGTAGAGCCCCAACTTGTCTTTTTTGGATCAACAATTCTGCTATACGCATGATTTCCACCAACAGAATAGGTTTCGGAGCTTTCAGTATGTTTTTGGAAATCAAAGGTCTCCAATGTAGCTTCAAATTCGCTACGCTGAGGATGTGTCTGCTTGCCCAGCTCGGTGCTGACTGCTGTGGAGGCAGTTGTGTCGCCGGTGTTCGGCCATACCATCTTCTTCATAGGATAATTGGTGCCCATGATAGGTATGGTATTGGTAAAATCAACGGTGGGCGCAGTATATGGTGCGTCTGCCGCATTGCCGATACCGCTGACATCCGGCAGATTGATAGTAACAGGCTGGCTGTCGATACCTGCCATAGCGGCGCCGGGCCATCCGGAATGGTCGGTCTTGAGCATAGTGTCAAGAGTCTTGCCGGGTACGCTGTTGATGGTAGTAATATCTATACCCTCGGTAAGGAACACATCGCTCTCCTTGGGGGCAGCGGCAGCAAATGTCTTTTCGCTGATGGAGTTGGTAAATGCCTGGTACGACTTGTGTGTGTTGACATAATTACGGATTGTGGCAATCTTTTCCGGACCGTAGTTGCCCTTGATAGTTTCGTTATAGAATTTGTCAACCTCATATCTGCCGTACTTGTTGGAATTCTGGGCATTGAACTCTGTGATATAGCTCTCAGGAGTACGGAGAATGCCGTTGTCGTCATACAGCTTTTCGCCACGGAAGGTGGTGTGGCCTGCGTCGTCGTTGTCGTACTCGGTGAGCACAAGATTGCTGGCGTCGGTCACATTGTCCCCGCCCACAACCTTTTGCCTAAGGTTGTACCTGAACAGGGGTGAGGTGTCCTTTGATGTAAGGGCGGTATCCGATGCGTACTTGTTGTCCTGATACGGATTGATTGTGCCGGGGTCGTACTTGCCGGCTTCCTTTTCGGCATCGGTGACTGCAGTACCCTTTTTTGCAGTCATAGTCTTTTGGGTGGAGATAAACTTCTCCATATCACTTTGTGCGTTGGCAACAGCCTTTTTGATAGAGGTTGCGCTCTCGGTATTGGAGTCGGCGCCGCTATCCTTGTTTGTGGTAGCGTTCTTTACGGAACGGTTGATTTGGCGCACAAAGTACGGTCTCATATTGGGAATGTCAACATAGGCGCTGAGCTCCTGGAAGGTTTTTGCCACAGCAAAGCGGTAGCCGGCAACAGTCTCGTCCGGAACGGTGGTCATATTCTTGACATTACGGTTGGTAACCTCAGCCTCCCCAATCTCCAAGGTGGCTGTGGTGTCATTTTTTGTCTTGGTAAAGACAACGTTGTAGCTGGCTTTGGAGCTGGCGCTGTCGTAGTAATTGACAGAATTAACGGATACATGGGGCTCCATGGTATGGGTATTGTCTATACCGGCGTCGACAACCTCCTCCAACAGGTCAGAAATGGTTGTATCCTGCTCAATATCCAGCATAACCTTGTTGGCTGTGTTGTTTGTGACATCATAGACAATCATCTTTTGGTTAAACAGGGAGAAGGTGCCGTTTGCGTTATATCGAAGATTGTTGACCTGATTCTTGATAGCTTCCTTTTGCTCATCGGACACACGGTGCTGGGCTGTCAGATACTTTTCGGCAGCCTCGGTATATGCAGTCTGGAGCGCAGCGGTGCTGTTAATACCGACAAAATCCATGGTGTCGATAATCTTGAGTACGCACTGAGTCTGCTCGAGATACTGCTGATTCTGTACATACACATGGCTGTTGCGGTCGTTGTTGATATCGAATACTCTGCTGATAAAGCTGGAATCCGCCATGCTGGCGTTGGAAAAGTAGATTCCGCCCACAGCGGTGTAGGTAACTTGATTATAGTCGTCGTAGGTAACGGTGTCGCCCTCGCAGTCGGTATAATTTGCCGAGCATACGGGGCATGCCTCGTCCTTGTTTGCCGCGTTGCAAAGGCTGATACAGGTACACTCAATATTGTCACCGGTCCACAACGCATCCTTTGTACGGCTGGCATTGAGGGCCTGTACGCCGATATTGATGTCCGAATTGGAGTGAACATCGCCGTTGGTAACGGTAGTTGACAACGAGGGAGAGATAAGGTCGTTGTAATTACCTGTGCCGCCAAAAAATTCTATAAGCGGCTGTACAATCTGGTTGTTAATACCGTTTACAACATTTGTAAAGGCGTTGATGATACTGGTAAGGTTACCGTCGGCGCGGCCGTTGAGCTGCACGGTCATATCCTTGTATCTATTGGCTTTGGTTGTGTTGCCGCCGAAGATAGTGTAATTGAGGGCCTTGGGCATCTCTACATAATTTGCCTTAATCTTGGCGTAGCCTGTTTTGTTCAGGCCGCCTGCGTCGCCGGAAAGATTCCTATAACCCGAAAATCCACCGAACATTCCGCTGGTGGTAATCTTTACATTAAGCTTGATATAGGCGTCGGAAACATAGGCATCCTCATTTTCCTCAGCATATTCTGAGTCGAGGGTACCCTTTTCCTCTATGGTAATGACCATCTTGTCGCCGTATTTGTCTTTGTCAAAGCCATTTTCCTTTAGGTAATGCTCTGCCCAGTAGTCCTTGGATTCCTCCGAGGAATCCATGTGCTGAGCCACGCCGACTACAGCGGCGTCAACGGCGTTTTGCAATTTGGCAGAACGGTAGTACAGCAAGCCTCCGTCGATAACCAATGCCATCAGCAGCACAAATACCATTGATGCAAACACTGCTATGAGGGCTATATCGCCTCGTTCCTGCCTCCACTTTTTAAATTTTTTCAAGGTAATCACTCCCCAAAACCTTAAAAATATATAACAGTAATCTATTACTATACATATGCCGATATGCTGTTAGCGAGCGCTGATGTCCTCCGCCTTTGAGTGTGCCAGAGAAAGCTCTGTCTGCAACCTGAAGATAAGGTCCTCGCACTTGTCAATAGCATTTTCATAAATCTGCGAAATCTCCAGGTATCTCTTGTCAACCTCGGGAGAAATACCCGACTCAACATCGGTGCGCAGTACCTTAATTTCGTTTCTGTTTTTGTCAACCTTTTTTGTAAGGTGGGCAACGTCCCGCTTGAGTTCGTCATTTTCCTTGGCAAGCTTTCGGTTTTCGTCGGCCAAAAGACGATTCTTAGCAAACAAGCTATCGTACTTTGCCTGAAGCTCCTCCAGGGCAGTATTATCAACTACTTTTACCTGCTTTACCGGCTCCTGCAGCTTTTTTAACAGCTTTTGGCGCTCCTCCTCCAGGTGATTGTACTTGACATCTGCATTGTCCAGCTTTTCCGTAGCCTTGTCTAACTCATAGCGAAGCATGGAATTGGCGTTCTTAAGCTCGTCAAATCTCTGGTCAAAGACGGCGCTGGCATTCTTTTGGATTCTGATAAGATTCTCTATGTATTCGTCAACCTGCTTTGGGTCGTATCCTCTGAGCACCTTGTCAAATTCCACATTTTCGCGGCCTAAAATCTTGCTTCTATCTACGATATCCTTGTTTACTGTATTACTCATTGTGTATATCTCCAATACTATTTATTTAAACTCAATAGTGTCGCCAATCTCCAGACCAAGCTCGGCAGCAACGCCTGAA
Organism: Eubacteriales bacterium; assembly: GCA_029225565.1. GTDB lineage: Bacteria > Bacillota > Clostridia > Oscillospirales > Acutalibacteraceae > Eubacterium_R. Next base: position 15,624 of record JAQXWS010000080.1, on the reverse strand, counting down.
TTCAATTCCAAAACTTTGTAGCCGTTCTTCACCTTTTTTCGTACCTTATTGGGAGGAACGGCTTCGTCAATCAGCAATATAACATTGCCTTTGTCCATAGTGACAGTGTCAATATCGAACTTCATACCAAAGGTGTGAATCTCGTTGCATGGGGTCAGCAAAAGGCCGTGGTTGCGTGCCATGGACTTTCGGTACATCAGACCCATAAATCGGCGGAAGAAGTTATTGGCATTTTCAACCTCTTCCAGTATCAGCCGGTTATCCTTGTACGCTTTTAGCATCATAATGGTTAAAACAATCCTCCACTAAGCTCTTCCTTAACCTGAATTACAACAGGACCCATAATGATACAAATAATGGCAGGAAGAATCAAAAGAACGGTGGGAATAGTCATCTTTGTAGGTACCTTGGCGGCAACCTCTCTGATTTCCTCCCTCTTGGTTACACGCAGCTGCTCCGACTGTGCGGCAAGTACATTGGTGATGGGAATACCCAGGGTGTTAGCCTGAATAACAGCCGACACAAATGTCTTAAGCTCGTTAACATCGGTTGCGTCCGACAGGTTCTTCAGTGCTTCGTTACGGTTTTTGCCCAGCTGAATTTGCTTGAATACGGTAACAAGCTCGTCAATCAGGGGACCCTCCATACGCTCACTGACCTTTAGCAACGCTGCATCAAAGCTGAGTCCTGCCTCCATACATACGCTGAGCAGGTCCAGAGTGTCTGCCATCTGGGAGCGAATTGCAGCCTGGTGGGACTTAACTCTGGAATTAAGGAACAATGTGGGGCCAAGGGCAAATACCATACTGCCCACTATCATAATCAGCCAAAAGTAATTGGTAACATCCATCATCAAAACGCCAAGACCGACGGAAATGATAACGCCCACTATCATAACAGCGGTCTTTATAAAGTTGAAGGTACCGACAGAAATATGAAGACCTGCCTTGCGCAGCTGGAGTGCCAGCTTTTCGTCCTCCTGTCTCTTGCGGGCGCTCTTGCTTTGCTTGTTACCGTTACTGTCCAGGTTGGATATTTTTTTAACTATAGGCTTAATATTACGCTCGTAAAAGGTTGTCTCAATATTCTCGTATTCTACGGTGACGGCATCCTTTTCGATAGATTTCATTCTCTTGAGGTTATTGTCGCTCTCCTGACCCTTTTTGCCAAAAATAACAATAACCAAAACAAGTACCAGCAGGGAATAAGAAATAACTAAAAACGGTATCATATCATATCCTCCTACATCTTAACATTGGTAATTTTCTTTACTGCAATGGCACACAGACCCTCCAGCACACAAGCAACAATAAGGAACTTATGTCCCGTTGAGGTTGTGAACAGCGGCATAATAAACGGTCTGTTAACCAGGAAAAACAATCCGCACAGTATAAACGGCATGGAGCCTACCAAAAGTCCGGTTGACCTGCCCGATGCGGTTGATGCCTTGAGCTCCTGCTTTAGCTTCATCTTTTCCTTTATGGCGTTGGCGATGCTCTCCAGGATTGAGGACAAGTTACCGCCTGTCTCCCTTTGGATAAGCACGGCGGATACCATCAGCGGCAAATACTGGCTGTCAATTCTTCTGTTAAGGCGCTCAAGAGCCTCGTCCATAGGTGTACCCATACTCATCTCGCTGAGTACTGTCCTAAACTCGGAGGCGATGGGGTCCGCCATATCCTTAGCGATAGCCTCCATAGCCTGTGTAAAGCTAAGTCCGGAACGCAGTGAGCTGCAGGCAATCATAAGTGCGTCACTAAGCTGAACATCAAATTCCTTTACTCTTTTTTTCTGCTTCATCTTTAGCAAAACAAACGGAGCTGCGGCGCCCACTACAACCAGGCCTATTGCCAATGCCGTCATATTAGGCACAATCAAAATGACAATAAAGCCGGGAATCGCAGCAACCAATATCCAGATTAGCAAAAACTCTTCCGGTCGCATCTTTATGTCGGCGGATTGAAGCTGTCTGTAAAGATTGGATGCAAACTTTATGAAAAAGCTGTTTTGGGACTCGCGTCTTTTTTTATTCTTTTTCTTTTCGCTTTTTACAAGAACAACATCGGCTTCGCCCTCGCGCTTTTTGAGGTCTTCCATACGCTGCTCGGCAGCTATCTTGCTGGCACCGGCAGTAGCAATTACAATTAAGGCCACGATGAATGCCAGAGCCGTAAAGGCTGCGGTGATGGCTATGATACTAATTGTTGAACCACTCATTACTTACTGTCACTCCGTTCTCACGAATTTTTTCTACACATTTGGGGATAATGCCGGTGGCCTTGAATTGGCCCTTGAACTTTCCGTTAGCGTCCAGCTCGCCCTCGGTCTCGTATGTAAATATCTCCTGCATACGGATAACATCGCCCTCCATACCTACTATTTCGGAAATGGATGTTACCTTTCTGCTACCGTCCCTAAGACGGGATTGCTGAACAATAAGGTTGATAGCCGATGCAACCTGGTCGCGAATAGCCTTTGACGGCAGCTCGGAGCCGGACATCATAACCATGGTCTCGATACGGGATACAGAGTCCCTGGGTGAATTGGCGTGGATTGTGGTAAGTGAGCCGTCATGACCGGTGTTCATAGCCTGAAGCATATCCAATGTCTCCTCACTACGAACCTCACCTACGATAATACGGTCGGGTCTCATACGAAGTGCGTTAACTACCAGGTCACGGATACTGATTCTACCCTTGCCCTCCATATTGGCAGGTCGGCTCTCCAGAGTAATTACATGCTCCTGATGAAGCTGAACCTCGGCGGAGTCCTCGATGGTGATAATACGCTCGTCTGCCGGAATATATGATGACAGTACATTAAGCAAGGTTGTCTTACCTGAGCCGGTACCACCGGATACGATGATATTGAGCTTGCCCTTTACGGCAGCCTCAAGGAACATCAGCATTCTGGGCGAAACCGAATTCCAAGCAACAAGATTTTCTGCAGTGATGGGGGTCTTGCCGAACTTACGGATAGTGAGTATGGGACCTACCAAGGACAATGGCGGAATAATAACATTTACACGGGAGCCGTCCAGCAAACGGGCGTCACACATGGGGCTGGATTCATCCACATGACGACCTACCTTGGATACGATTCTGTCGATAATCTGCATCAAGTGTGCGTTGTCCCTAAACTGAATATCGGTCAGAGTCAGCTTACCCTTGCTTTCCACATACACATGGTCATATCCGTTGACCATAACCTCAGAATAGGCGTCGCTGTCAATAAGCACTTGGATAGGGCCGTAACCCATAATATCATCAAAGAGCTCTTCCTTAACAGTGGCTCTGTCAACTCTGGGAATACCGTACTCGTTGCGCTCAACAAATTCGTCAATGAGCTTGCGCATTCCCTCGTCGCTGACATCGGCATTTTCGCTGCCCAGCTGCTGCTCAATGATTGTGTTATGTATTCTGGCCTTAACTTCGGCATATCTGTCCTCGATGGCAGGCCTCAGCTTTTCTGTCTTTTCTAAATCAGACTTAACAACATTCTCGATACCTTCTGAAGTACCGTATCTATCTAACAATCCCATTGGTTATCAATCCTCTTTTATTTCTTCATAAAGCCTTTTTTCTTTTTGGTGTTGGATGCCTTCAGCGCTTCCTTGCCCTCACGCTCAAGAATAATTTTGTCGGTAAAGGCTTCCATCTCCTTTGAGAATACCGACCTGGGCTTGTACAGTATAGTCGGCTGACCGCTGTTGAGAGAATCGTTGATTGTCTTGAGATCGCTGGAGAATGTGGCATAAATATCCTGTCCCAATACATTCTCGTAGTCAGTCAGCTTTACATTATTTTTCTTGACCTTCTTGTTGATAATGATTTTTAGCTTATCCTCTTGGTTGATTTGTGTCAGAACATTCTGGCACAGCTTCGCTCTCTTGAGGGAAAGGATATTAACATCGTTGACCATAAAGATTGTGTCGCTGGACTCCAGCGCTGTGATAACCGGGTCGGTCAAGTTACAACCGCAGTCAACAATTATGTACTCAAAATAGTTACGCGCGGTATCCAAAATCGCCTTTACATGGGAGGACTGAACATACTCGGCCATCTCCGGTGATGACGGGGACGATAACACGGACAAACCGGACGAATGAGTAACGCAGCAGGTGGTCAGGTTGTCGATGGAAATGCCGCTGCTGTCCCTGGCAATGTCAACGATTGTCTCTGTAGGATTAAGGTCAAGGGCCATATCCGCATCGCCGAACTGAAGGTCCAGGTCGATAAGCAAGGTTTTCTTTCCTCTGCTGGCAAGGCTGATTGCCAGGTTGGTAGAAATTGTGGTTTTGCCAACGCCGCCCTTACCGCTAAAGAATGCGTAGATATACGACCTAAGCTTGCGCTCCACATTAATCTTTTGGCTGAACTTACGCTCGCTGGTTACAATCTTCTTTAGGCTGTTGCAAAAATCCTGTGCAGCAACCTCAACATCCACAACTCTCCTGATGCCGTACTGTGCAGCGCTGTTAACCAAATCAACAGACACCGAATCCGTAAGGATAACGGCTGAACAACCGGAGGAACTCAAATCCAAATTTTCGATAAAAGACAAAAATTCTTCGTCAATATCTGCACTGTCAAGAGCAAAAACTACAACATCGGGTACAAAACCTTGAATTCTAACCTTTGCGTCCTTGTCAAATCCGCAGTAGCCGATAATGTCAAACTCGTCGGAAACCAGCTTGTTTTTTGTGACTACCTTGTATTCGGTTTCTTCCGAACATACAACAATGTTAATATCGCTCATAATCTATTCTCCAAAATTCATTTTAGTTTCTGTGGTTGAGAACCAGCTTGTATGTATTTTCGTTCTCAATCTTGTAAAGCTGAAGCGCCTGCTCCTCAGTAACCTCAACGGTCAGGGTGCTGTACTCGTTGATTTGTGCGCCGGTCTCGCTTGCGGACTGGGCAGCCTTTGCTGTGGAAACTCTGAGAATCTTCAAGCCCTTGTATTTTACGGAGGAGGTTCCTGTGGGCTTGCCGTTGGCATCATTTGGTCCGGACTCGTACACAATAACATCAACTGTGTCGCCCTCGCAGATATAACCGTCAACACTGGTAACGCTGCCGGCTGAGAAAGAGTAAGCAACCTTGCCCTTTGGGAGCTTTAGCGAAAGGGCTACATCGGCACCGTCAATGCTCTGCAAGCGCTTTGTGTTGATTGCCTCGTTTGCGTAAAGCGGGTCAACGGTTACCATACCTATCAGCTGCTCGCTGGATGTTGCCACATCTGCGGATACGCTGTCTGCCAGCACCGATTTGGTTACAAACTGATTTGCGTCCTCGGCAAACATTTCCTCCGTAATGCTGACATTCTTTTCTATGTCGGCAACAGGAACAACTATCTCTATCATGTCTGCGTCTTTGATGGTTGTCTTTTTATTAATCTCGCTGGCAAAAAAGAATGTTGCGAAGCCTGCGATCAATGCGATTACTACTGCTATCAAATAAACTTTTTTCATAACTTAAAACCTCTCAAGCCTTAAAATTTTTAAATATATATAAATGGGAGTGTAAGCTCCCAGTTATAGCCGTCAATTATTTTTTTCCATCTTCTCCACCTTATAGACGGATTTGCAGGAAACAGATCTGTGCATATAGTCGCCGCCGTCGGAGCCCCATCCAACCAAAGGCGAAATGGCAGTATGAATCCCTTTTACCTGCACGCATACGTCCCCCTTGGCTCTGTTGCGTACATCAAAGGCAGAATATGTACCGTCAAGATAATCACCGTCGTAGGTGTACTCAATATATACCTCAACATCGGATACACTGGTGGGCAGGGTCCTCTTTACTTCCTTGAGGATATCCTTTTCCTGGTCGGTAAGAGGGTCGGTCGACTGTGATTCGGATGCGTCCAATCGGGAAAGATCAAATTTTTGCTTTGCGCCTGAAGCATAAGCCTCGCCGGTCAACGGGTCAAGGCAGGTTTCCTTGTATTCGACACAGGCAACTCTGGCTGCGTTGCGGGCGCAATTCTCCAGCTGAATCTGGTTATAAAACAACCAGCCATAGTCCAGTATAATAACAATAAGCAACATAAAGACAGGAAGGACAAATGCAAACTCAATCATTGACTGTCCTTCTTCTTTTTTGTTGCTTTTTCTGTTTGTTTTTAACTTTTTTAACATAAAGGGTTTTCACCTCTTACATACCAAAATACGACTGATTCTGCAAAATCACTACAAATTGAGGGCAGGAACCCCTGCCCTCAAAATGTAATTCGAAAACTAATACGACAATTAAGCAGCCTCTGATGTAGCACTATTGAAGTCGTTGTTTATCTTGTCCTTATTAACCTTGCTTCTTACAAGAATAAGAACAGCGATAAGTACGATAGCTACAAGAGCGATGATAAGTACATACTCAAGCATGCCCTGGCCGTTTTCGTCTTTGATAAATCTCATCATAATAATTTCCTCCCATATATTATTTTTATTATGTTCGTTTAATTAAAATGCGAAATTCTTTCCTATAAAAGATTCAAGGATAGGATAACACATTGTAATTACAGTGCCTGCGCTGATTAATGGGCCCATGGGAATCATGGTCTTTAATCCGCCTTTTTTGGTTGCCTTGAGTACAATAAGGCATCCAACTGCGATAAGTCCCATAAGAACCATCGCCTGAAGATAGCCTGCAAAGAAAATGCAAAGGCCGATTACTCCGCTGTACTTTATGTCTCCGGCACCTACCGGAATCTTGAGTACACCGGGTAGGGTGCATGCCGCAAATCCGATAAAAAAGCCAAATCCTGCTGCAATAAGCAACTGAGTAGTGTGATTGCTTACAGAATAATATGCCAAGTAAATCGCCTGAATGACTATCATGGATAACAACAGCGAATTGGGTATCTTGCGTACCAACGAATCAACAACTGCTATGGAGGCTATAGGAATCAGCAATGCCAGATTCCTGATAATCATTGCGGTGTCGCCGGCTGTAAACACAACCGCCACAGACACCCCAACGCCAATCACAAACGACATCACCTTGAATAGCGGTGTGTCAATGGGGGCCGCCTTGACGGGATCCTCTGTTCTGTTGAGTGTCAGCTTCTTTGACAAGAAGATTGTCACAAGACCCAGGAAAAGTCCAAATACTATACCAACCAGAATTTTTACTACTATATCGTTTGTAAACATCTTTGCTCCTAACCGGTATGTATTGGGGGTCTTCCCTCGTTACAAGTAAATTATACGCTTGCAATACCGATTTTTCAATAAATTTCTAATTTTTTGTTAATATTATGAAAGAGCGCTCACTCACTTTTGTACAATATCGCTAAAAAATAGGCGAAAAAATTTATATTCCGTTTATTTTATTTATAATTCCGCGGATGGAATACTCATAATGTGTACTCTTTTATATCGAATTTATCGTGGGGATACAATCCCAGCTTGCGCTCAAAATCAGCCTCCATCTTTGGCTTTTTCTTGTCATTTACATACTTTATCTTGCGGTAATCCAAATCAGCCTCATAGAACATATACTTACCGTTCTTTGACGCAGCCACCGCAAACTGGTGTAGCAGCTTGCCCTCCTTGTTGTACACATCGGTAAAGTCGATGCTGTCGCTGTCCTCGTACAGGGCAAACTCGGCGTCTGCACCGTCACAGCCGGCGCCGCTTTTGAATTTGGGGCTCAGTACGGCGTTGTATGTATCCATAGGAGTATCTGCGCCTGCCTTGGAACAAAATGTAACCGAGTACTCCTTTGGAGAAGAAATATCCTGGGCAACCATCTGTCCCGACTTGTCGGGAACGGGGGCAATGCCGGTCTCTGCCAGCGCCTGCATCCATCCCAGCCAGCCGTACATAGCCGTATATCTCTCAACGCTGATGAACCTGCCGTCCGTCTTGAGGTTATCGCTGATTGCCTGAGCCAACGGCAAAAAAGCACGACGGTATCCGTCCTCACGCTTTGAGCGTTCGCCGATAACAGATACACCCTTGGTCAGCTGCTGCGCAATATCCAGCAAGCCCCTAAAGGAGGTTGCGGTATCAGCCTTTTCCTCAAGTCGGTAATCAAAAATATCCGCCGCCTCAAATGTAATGTTGGTGAGGTTCAGCCTTTGTGCCAATTCCCTGGCGTTATTGATTGCCGACTGATTGCAATCCACACCCACAACCTTGCAGTCGGGATACTGCTGAGCAATGAAGCAGCTAACCACGCCGCAATCACAGCCAACATCCAATACCGTGCCGGTAAACCAGTCGGGGTTGTCAATAATCATATTGCCCAGATGCCTAAAGATACCGCTGTCAAATGCGGCAGAAATAACCAGTGAGCCTGCCAATGTCTTGTTTTTTAAATCATAAAAAATTTGGTTATTGGTATTCAGTCCTTGGGCGCGTGAGTTAAGCAGCTCCGCAACCTCGGTGGCATATTGCTTGTCTGTCTTGATAACCAAATGAGCCAAAAAATCGTTTGTACTCTTAAAATACCTGAGACCCAGCTCCTGCATATATGTATCAACCTGTGGATAAGTTTGCATAATTACACCTCAACAATAAATATAAGTATATAATATCATACTATAAAGTTCTTTTCAATTATATTTTGACTATATCGGATATTATGGTATAATACATACATCAACATAAAAGGACATAGATATGATAAACAAAATCAAAAAGCTGGCAAAAAAATACCGGGAGCTGATAACCTACATCATTTTTGGCGTACTGACCACAATAGTGAGCCTTGTCAGCTTCAAAATCTTCGACTCCCTGTTGGGCGAAAAATTGTATCTCCTAACCAACATAATGAGCTGGATATTCGCCGTATCCTTTGCGTACATTACAAACAAGCTGTGGGTGTTTGAGTCCAAAAGCTGGCAGGGCAAAACAGTAATCAAGGAGCTGCTGGGGTTTGTCGGCGCAAGACTGTTCAGCTTGGGCGTTGAGGAGCTGGGGCTGTGGCTACTGATTGACATACTCAATATGGGAGCCCTCCGGTTGAGCATACTGTCGCTGGATATTAACGGAAATATGATTGCCAAAGTTATTATGCAAATTGTGGTTATAATACTCAATTATGTTTTCAGCAAGCTGGTAGTATTCAAAAAGAAATAAAAAATAATCCTCTGTGGCTGTTCATAACCACAGAGGATTTTGTATTATACTATGCCTTTTCTACATTGGTAGCCGGAATGAACTTGCTGTCGTCTGCCTTGGAATAGGTTACAGAAACCTTGTCCCCCTTCTTCAGCAGGAGCACATCCATACAATCGGTTACTTTGATATAATAGTACTTGCCGTCAACCTGAATGTAATATACGGTGTTGCCGTCATTTACCGAGGTCTTGATGTCGGTAATGGCGCCGGTAACGCTCTTTGCCTCCTCCTTGCTGTCGGCAGGAGCAGTGGGCTTTGCGTCGGCACTTGGCTTTTGGCTGCCGCCCTCGTCAACCTTGTATTCGTCCGCATTTGCGTCCTCATCAACAACGCCTTTGTCCTTAAGTGCGTTGATATAGTTTTCTACAGCTGCGTTCAGGGCCTTGGCGTCGCTCTTTTCTGTATCCAAAAGGCCTGTGCCCACAACGGTCTTGTCCTCAAGGTTAACCAGAGCATATCCCTTTACCGTACCGCTGTCGCCGTACAGGGACATAAAGTAGGTGGGCTGGCCCTCAATATCCAGGAGGATTGGGAAGATAGCGCGGTAGCCGTAGTTCTGTACCGCATCCTCAGCGGATTCCTGTGCCGATGCCTCCATGGCACCGCCGTTCTTGTAGTACCGGGTCTCCTTTGTACGCTGGTTGCAAAGGATAAAGCCGAAGTTGGAGGAGTCGGACTCGCTGGAGGTTACGCCGGTATATACCCACACATCATCATCCATAGCGATAAATCCGTTGCCGTCGGATGCAATATTTACATCATTCTGGAAAATAATTGAGTTCCAGAAGCCGTGACTGAGCTTGCCGTAGTAGTTGTACTGCTGGATAAGAATATTATCGCTATATACAACATCAATCCAGTTGAGCTTCTTGTTGTTGCGCACGGTGTCAATGCTGTAGTAATTGCTCTCGCCGTTGAGTGCATCGGTGATGATAACTCCCTTGATGTCGGTACCGCCGAAGAGGCCGATGGTTCTGTCCAACACCGGGGTAATCCAGTAGGGGTGCGCGTTGTCGTCAATCTCAAAATTGGGAGTATCCATAATAGCAGTAGGATACTGGAATCTCAGGTGGCGCAGTAATTTTTCGTTAAACAGCTCCGTAGGTGAGTACTTGATACCCTCGCCGAATCGCTCTACACAGTTTACTACATTGACCTTTTGGCTCACTACATCAATAAGCATATATGCCGGCAGTCCGTTCTTTGTGTTATTGAACCACTTGAACACATCTGCGTACTCAAGATATGCAACGCGGACGGGCTTGCCCTTGTAGTTAATCTGGGTAGAGGTTGAGGATACCACATACTGGCTCTTATATTCGGACAGGGAACCCAGCTGCTGGTCGGCAAGCACCTTTGAGGTTGCTGCGTCCAGACGGGGCACCTCGTCATACTTAATGTCGGCAAAATCCTCGGAAAATGAGCTGTCGGATACAGGCATTAGCTCGCTGTAAGACCGTGCTCTAAAGAGGGTGCAGCCCGCCAGATAGCCCACTGCCATCACTACAACCAAAACCGCTACCATAATAACGGGGATAACGGACTTTTTCTTAAAATACTCTCTGCGTTCAACCTTTGTTCTTGCGCCGATAAGCAGATACAACGCTGCAAAAAAGATAACAATCAGCGATATGATAAATGTGTAGGCGTCAGTTGACTTTGGGTTGAGTGCAGGAATGTTAAGATAATAGATGACGCCGCCGCCGATAATAGTAATCAGCAAGGACAGCACAATCTTGACGCCAAGCTTGGGAGGCCTGACAATAACCTCAACATCGTCATTTGCAGGCCACTTGAACTTGGCCTTAAAATTTTCGATAACCTCGTCGGCATCGTAATCCATGTTAGGAATATTATCGTTCATAATCAATCTCCAATCATAAATATAGCCTAATTATACTATATTATATCCTTTTTAGCAAGTTAAATATTGAGTCAGTCAATATGCTCAAAAAAGTCATTTTTCTTTTTGTCCTTGCCAACAGTTGTATATACCAAGCCGAATTTGCGGTTGGAATACTTTTTTACTGCGTCACAGGTCATACTCCAGCCGTTGTGCTGGGAATAGTGCTTGTCAAATCCTACCTTTGCCATCTGGTAGGGTGTTCTGTAATCCAGCTCCTTGTAGGTGTTGTCCCAATTCATATACATAGTATTCTTGTTTGTATAGTGAAAATACACCTTCTTAACTCTCCATGTGCCGTACTTTTTGTATGACTCCGTAAATTTTGTCTTATCCTTTGCCATATTTACAGCCTTGAGGGTAATGTAGGACACGGTCTTGTGGGTGGGATGACCGTACTCTCCGTTCTTGTCATGGGTTACCACAACATCCGGCTGGTAGCACCTAATCTTCTCTACCATCTTTTTTAGCACGGCGGTTTCGCCTCCCCAATCACGGAGGGTTCCGGATATTCCGTCATGATAGCCGCCGGCATAATCCATAAAGATGGGATATGTGTCCACGCCCATGCTCCACAAACCTGCCTGAGCCTCACGGGCACGGTGCTTTTCTCTGCCGGATACATACATGGTGTACACATTCTTTTTCTTTACATTTTGGTAATACGGGATTGTGCCGCCGAAAAACAGCAATTCGTCATCACGGTGAGCCGACACCACCATCAGGTCGCACTCGCCGCGCTTGGGCGACTTCCACTGCTCAACAGAGGGGCCCACCTTATCCTTTTCGTACACCCTGAGGGACAGGACGCCCTTGCTTCCCTTGCGGTGGTTCAGCTTCAGCACCACCTTGCGGGCGCCCTCGCCAAAGGAAAAATACTCGTGCAGCTTTGCGTAGCCGTCCTTGTATTCTTTGATAACATTGTTGTCGGCGTCATACACCTTTATGGAATAATAGTTACGGAATTTGTCCCACTTGACAGCCATACCGTCCGCCGTCCTGTCCTTGGGAAGCCTGATGGTCATAGTGCCGTGGCTCCAGCCGGTGGACAAATCTGCGTCGGTTACGCTCTTGTATGTGCCACGGGACACACCTATGTGGCAGGCAGAAGTCATACTGCGAGGGCCCTTTGCCTTGCCGAGAACAGTAAAATTGCGTACCAGCTTGACTTGGTTGCCGTCCTTGTCTGTGAGAATATACCTCAGCTCCTTTTCGCCCGAGGGCAAGGAGCCGAACTTAATCTTGCTTTGATAATCCTTTAGGTTAATGGTTTTTGTTGACACATTCCTTGTATATGACTTGTCGTACCTGAATTGATTGCGGTCATACACACCGATTTTGAACTGCTTTACGGTATGATTTGCCTTGAGCTTGCCGGATATAGAATATCCGCTGCCCTTTTTCAGCACCTTGGGCCGCTTCAAATCATAAGTGGTTACAGTAAACCCGTTTTTGCTGAATGTGCCTGCATGGACTGTAATGGGTGTGGAGGCTACGGTCACTGAGGACAGAATGATTGCCAGAGCCATAAGCAGGGACATTACTCTGCTTGTTTTTGTATTACTCATAATTACTCCTAAAAACAAAGACGGCGCAAAAGCACCGTCTTATATTGTACTACCTAATTGATTGAATATTACTTTCTTACGATACCAACCTCATCAAGAAGATAATCATCCGGAGCAGGATACTCATTGGTGTAAGTAATCTTTACGGATGCGCTCTTGTCCTTGATGATAGTAACATTTGCGTGTTGTACATCAACATTGGCAACCATTACATACTTAGCGCTGATAACTTCCTTGGTCTTTGTGTCGATAGTAACGGTACCTGTACCGCCCTGGTACATAACCTTTACGTTATCGTTAGCGTCGCCCTGTGAGAAGGAAAGTACGCTAATCTGTGCAACTGCGCCGCTGATGTTACCCAGTGCCTCAAAGAATGAGCCCTGCGGACCCTCGCCACGGTAAGCAAGCTCCTCAGCCTTTGGCTGGATTGTGATGGTGATTGTGCCGTCGTTGTTGTCAACAACATTGCAGTCGAGAACAAAGTCAGCCTCAAAAGCAGAGGTCTGGTATTTGTGGTCGTTCTTTCTGGTGTCGTCGCTAAGGTTGTCGTCATACCGTGGGTCTCTGTTGCCGCATGGTACAAGGCCGTATGAGCCCTTAACCATAATGCCGTCAACAATACCCGGTACAAGGCTGTTGATAGTGCTGTTAGCCTTGCCGTCAATCATAACATCGCCAACCTCAAGTTCCTCTGTACCAAGCAGCTTGTAGAATGTCTTGGGGTCGCCGTTCTCGGTGTACTCTGCAGTAAGAGTCTTTGTGTAGTTGTATGCATCAACATAATATGCTACAACATCCTCAACTGTCTTGAACTCAACTCCGCCGTATGTACCCGGCTCAAAGGACTTGTCAAGCACAGATACATCCTCGCCTGCGCCCTGGTCTGCATTCTCGTCAACCTTGTTCCACTCGCCGGACTTAACCTCCTTGATGGCCTGGATGGTGCCGTTGGTTACATAGTTAATCTTTGCGCAACCTGCAAGGGATGCAACAAGTGCAACTGCCAGCATCAATGCAACTAATTTTTTTACTGTTTTCTTCATAATTGGGAATCCCCTTTCCGAAATATCTGCTCTGCTCCTGACGGACGCAGAAAACATTACATACTAAATTTATTATAATTTGCAACAAAAGTCAAGCATTAATTCAAAAATTATGTAAAAGATTTATAAAATTATAGCAACAACTGTTGTTAACCTTGCCATAATGTGTTATAATTCAGCAAAAGAAAAAGGAGGTAATCCTATGAGATGCAAAAATTGCGGAACAAAAAATGACGACAACCTGTATATTTGCCAAAACTGCGGCTCTCCCCTTTACGACGAAGACGACTACAACCGGCAGGATATGGACGCAACAAAAGTTGTACCCAATTTGGATAATAACTTTGACCGATACCAAGACGATGACCGAAATACCGAAAGGCAGGCTCGCCGTCAGCAAAGAGAGGCAGAAAAGGATATGCAAAAGCATAAGCAGGAGGTTACTATCATAATCGTACTGGTGCTGATACTGGTAGCCATCATAGGTGCTACCGTGGCAATCGTGGCACATAACAAAAAGGATAATAACGCCGAACCGTCCGTTACCTACACCGACGATGAGCAGGGATTGTACGATGACGATGATTACGACCTGACTACTCAGCGCAATACCACCACAACCACTACTCAGCCGACCACAAAGACCACTACTACCACAACAACTACCACAACCACCACTACAACAAAGGCGAAAAAAACATATTCTGTCAGCCTTAGCTGTAACGAAGGCGGCGAGGTAGAAAGTAACGGCAGCGTAGGCGCCGACGGCAACTACATTGAGGGCACAAAAGTGACCATCATCGCAAGACCCGACGACGGCTACATCTTTGACGGCTGGTACAGCGGCAGCACAAAAGTCAGCAGCAGCACAAAATATTCATTCAAGGCAACGGGCAATACCGTTTACAATGCCGTTTTTGTGTATGACGACACCACCACTACTACAGAAGCAACCACAAAAAAGCCGATTACCGGCGACGACGACTACGACCCGGAATCGGTAGATAAAGGTAACTAAATGAAAAAGAGCGAAATAGCAAAGCAGAGATTTGAAGAGGGCTACAACTGCGCTCAGGCTGTGGCAATGGCCTACGCCGAGGAGATGAATATGGACCCGTTAACCGTGGCCGGACTTGTGTGCGGCTACGGCGGTGGCATGGGCAGAATGAGAGAGGTCTGCGGCGCCGTGTCGGGCATGACATTTGTTATCAGCGCACTGTACGGATACCGACAGCCCCGCGATAACGAAAAAAAGGCGCAGCTTTACGGCTATGTTCAGCAGGTCGCCAACGAATTTCGCAATATCAACGGCTCAATTGTGTGCCGAGAGTTGCTGGGCCTTGCAGAAAAAGGACCCCAGTCCCCCGTTCCCCAGGCACGAACAGCAGAATACTACAAAAAAAGGCCTTGCGTCCGGCTGGTAGAAATTGCCGCCGATATATTGGAAAGATTTATTGCCGAAAAAGAAAAATAAAAAACACTTGCATTTTTAAGTACAATATGTTATATTATTTGAGCGAAAGCATTCGCACATGTGCTGCTAGCTCAGCTGGATAGAGCGTCTGACTACGGATCAGAAGGTCGGGAGTTCGAATCTTCTGCAGCACGCCAGAACAGTCCCCGTTTTTGGGGACTGTTTTTTTATTCTTTATTATGTTATGTGAAAAAAGAAGTGAGCATCGCTCAGTTCAGCGTGTAGAAAAAGTCAAATTGCAAGGAAAAAGGACGAACACAGTTCGTCCTTAAATATTTGTATTATATTTATCCTCTGCCCATTTTGTTGGGTTTTCGTCAATATATTGCCATATTTGTTGATAATCAATATCATCACGAATAATATGGTCATGGTATGAACGCTGAAACAAAATGTCTATTGGCAATAATTTCTTACATTCTAATGTTGATAATGATTTAAATGCACATATTATATCGGATACCGTAGGGGAGGGGCTTGCTCCTCCCGTCTGATTTTCTATCCTC
>JAQXWS010000079.1 GCA_029225565.1 Eubacteriales bacterium | reverse complement strand
CCTTCGCGCCCGGCCAGTTAACCTTCTTGCCCTCGCTTCTTACGCTCTTGAAGAAACCTGCGATTGACTTGAATGGATTTTTCTTTGACTTCTTGTCAGACTTCTTGTCAGACTTTTTGCCTGACTTTGCTTTTGAGTCGGACTTTTTTGAAGTTTTCTTTTCTTCAGCCATTTTAGCCCTCCGTTACTTTGTTTCTCTGTGAAGAGTGTGTTTTTTGCAGAACGGACAATACTTGTTCATCTCAAGTCTGTCGGGTGTGTTCTTCTTGTTTTTCATTGTGTTGTAGTTGCGTTGTTTGCATTCAGTGCATGCCAAAGTTATCTTAACTCTCATTGTGGCACCTCCTAATCACTATTTCGATATCAATCTCCCTCGTCAGTCCGCAACGCTAACGGGACCGATAAAAACAGGCAAAAAAATAAAACCCTTTTACGAGGTATAAAGACTATACCACATCTGTCAAATTTAGTCAAGAGGTTTTTAGCCAAAATTTTAGTTGCATTTTTGACCGAATTATATTAACATATATTGTAATGTTGTAATGCTACTTGAGGAGAAATATATGAATGTTTTAGTTATCGGCGGCGGTGCCGGAGGTATTGCCTGCGCTATCAAATTAAAACAGAATAATATTGAGACCGAAGTTACTGTACTGGAGCATCTGGACGAGGTGTGCAAAAAGATATATGCCACAGGTAACGGCAGATGCAATATGACCAATATCAATGCACAGCACTACGAAGTAACCAAGTCATTCTTCGACTCAATCGGGGTGATTATGCGCACAGACCATGCAGGCAGAGTGTACCCGTATTCAAACCAATCAGGCACTGTTGTCAGCGCTATGAAGAGTCAGTGCCAAAAGCTGGGCGTTAATATCGTTACCGGCTGCGAGGCGCAAAGCATTGCCGTCAGCGACGGTATATATAATGTATATACAAACAATGGCACATATTCTGCCGATGTTGTGGTGCTTGCAACCGGCGGTATGAGCCAAAGCACCCTGGGAAGTGACGGCAGCGGATACCGTATCGCCAAGGATATGGGGCTTGATGTTACAGAGCTATCTCCTGCACTGGTACAGCTAAAATCCCCCAGCAAGAATTGCCACGCCCTCAAGGGGGTCAGGGCAAAGTGCAATGTAGCAATAGAGACCGACGGTGTTGTGGTAGCACAGGACTACGGCGAGCTGTTATTTGCAGACTACGGTATATCGGGCATTGTGACTATGAATCTGTCCGGATACATCAGCGACAAAAGACTTCGGGACAATCTGGAGCGCTCAGTGGCAGTGATAGATTTTGTACCGGAAATGAGTCTTGAGCAGCTGCTGGAGCACTACGGCACATTCGGCACTTATGAGGGCATACTGCCGCAAAAGTTAGTTAGCATAATCTCTCGCCAAGCCAATAATGACAGCGAAAAAGCTGCTCAGTATATTAAGAACTGGCGACTAATCATAACCGGCACCAAGGGTTTCGACTTTGCCCAAATAACCAAGGGCGGCGTGGACAAGTCCCAGCTGCTCCCCACCGGCGAAGTTGTCAATATGCCCGGACTGTATGTAATCGGAGAGCTAACCGACAATCAATTTGAGTGTGGCGGATTCAATCTTGATTTTGCATTTTCCGGCGGCGTGATTGCCGCTGATGATATTACAAACAAATATGATAAGAATTAATGAAATAAAATTAGCCCTTGACGAGGATGAATGCTTGCTAAAGCAAAAATCCGCCAAGGTATTGCGAATTAACGAAAAATACATATCCAAGCTGAGTATATACAAAAAGAGCGTGGACGCCCGGCACAAGGACGATGTGCACTTTTCTTACAGCGTTGATGTAACCGTTACTCTGGACGAAAGGCAAATCGTCAGCAAGTGCAAATCAAAAAAGGTGTCCGTAGTCGAAGAGTATCAGTACACCTTGCCTACCAACAACAGAACATCAAAATACCGTCCTATTGTGGTCGGATTCGGTCCCGCCGGTATGCTGGCAGGCATAATATTGGCAGAGGCCGGTCTGCAGCCGATTATTCTGGAAAGAGGCAAGGATGTTGACAGCCGCACTAAGGATGTAAACCGATTTTGGACGCAACGCAAACTGGATGAGGAGTCCAATGTTCAGTTTGGCGAGGGCGGCGCAGGCACTTTTTCCGACGGAAAGCTGACTACGGGAATCAAAAGTCCTTTCATTCGCAAGGTACTGCAGGAATTGTACGAAGCCGGCGCACCGGAAGAGATACTCTACTCCTCAAAGCCGCATATCGGCACCGACCGACTGGTTATTGTGGTCAAAAATATTCGCAAAAAAATTGAATCCCTGGGTGGCGAAATCAGGCTTGAATGCAAATTGGAAGAGCTGTTGGTAGCCAACGGATTTGTCCAAGGGGTGCGTTACTCGCATCACGGTAAAATTATCGACATTGAGACCGACAGCGTTATTATGGCAATCGGCCACAGCGCCCGCGATACTGTAGAAATGCTATATAATCTGGGCGTGGAGATTATGCAAAAGCCATTTTCCGTAGGCGCCAGAATTGAGCATCCCCAGAGCCTAATCAACAAAGCCCAGTACGGTCAGTTCGCAGGGCATCCAAAGCTGGGTGCTGCCGACTACAAGCTGTCCTGTCACGGCCTGCACGAAAGAGGCGCTTACACCTTTTGTATGTGTCCGGGCGGCACGGTGGTTGCTGCCGCCAGCGAAAAAGAGGGCGTGATAGTAAACGGAATGAGCTCTCTGGCTCGAGACGGCGAGAACGCAAACAGCGCCCTGCTGGTAGGAATTGAGCCAAAGGATTTTCCCTCCTGGCATCCGTTGGCAGGAATATATTATCAAAGAGAAATTGAGCATAATGCCTTTTTGCTGGCAGGCGGTGATTACCGGGCTCCGGCGCAATTGGTTGGCGATTTTTTGGCAGGCAGGGTATCCAAGGAATTGGGCAATGTCAACCCGACTTGTCCTACCGGCGTTACACTAACCAATCTGGACGAATGTCTGCCGGTCAAGGTATCAACCACCATGAAGTCCGCTATTACAGAAATGGACAAAAAGCTACAGGGCTTCAATATGTACGATGCAGTACTCACAGCGCCGGAAACCAGGAGCAGCAGCTCCGTGCGTATTCTTAGGGATGAGTATCTGCAGTGCAATATCAGCGGCGTTTACCCATGCGGCGAGGGTGCCGGATACGCCGGCGGAATTGTATCCGCTGCAGTTGACGGCATAAAATGCGCCCACGCAGTCCTAAGCGACCTGCATTATTAATAAAACTATTAAAACTCCCCTTATATGTTATTAAGGGGAGTTTTTTCTTTCTTGTGCAATGTGGGAGGCAATGTAAAAAATAGAGGCGAACACAGTTCGCCCCTACGGTGGTTGTAATATTTAGGTTATCGTTTCGTTTTTGAAACGCACCCGATTATGATTTTGTTGTTACATACTTCGCCTTGGACCAGGAGGAGTAGTACTTTGTGCCGTTCACAGTCTTGTATGTGCGTACGCGAACATAGTACTTTTTCTTAGCCTTGAGCTTTGAAATTGTTTTTGAGGTTGTGCCTGTCTTGCTGATGGTCACAGTCTTTGGGCTGGTGAACTTGCTTGAGGTACTGTACTGCACCTGGTAGCCGGTGGTCTGGGTGCTTCTCTTGAACCACTTTACTGTGAAGCCCTTGGATTTTGCTGTCAGCGAAGAAATGCCGGTTGCCTTCGGCTTGATTGTAAAGTACAGAGTCTTTGTACCTCTGTACTTGCCCTTAAATTTAACCTTTACTGCATACTTTCCAACATTCTTTCTGCCGCTTGGGTATGATACCGTATAATCGGTATTCTTAACCAAAGTTTTGCCGCTGGCATTTTTTACTGTTACCGACGGAGTCTTAACCTTGCCGTCATATGTATATGATGTACCGCTGAGTTTGACGGAGCTGATGCGGGCAATGGTCTGGGTTAACTTGACTACACCGCATACGGAGCACTTGGTAGTAATCTTGCCTGCGGCAGATGTTGTTGACCTGGTGGTATAAGTCTTGTAGGTGTGCGCCTTTTTAGGCGTAGAAGTGCCTTTTTCTAAAATCACACCGCAATCGGAGCATATTTTATCGCCTGAATACCCTTCTGCGCTGCAAGAAGCAACTTTTGCGTTAACAGTTTTTTTGTGAAGATGTTCACATATAACTTCAACATTAACGATAGCTTTTACATTACCGGATGTAACGGTAATAGTTGCCTTGCCCGGACTAATGCCGGTAATATTGCCAAAGTTATATTCATCAACAGAAGCAATTTTTTTATTAGAAGATGTAAAGCCAACATTATCGGTCGTGATAGTTGGAGACTGTGTAGGCACAACAGTAACGCTTTCACCGACTTTAATTTTAACATCTGTTTTGTCAACAGTTAGGGACTGGCAAGGAGTGTTATTTGTAATCACAGAAACATAATCTTCGTTGCCGGTATAGTCATAATTATAATAACTCTTTTTCTCAATAAATTGATTTTTTACGGTGTTGTTTTTGACAATAATCTTACTGCCTTTTGGCAAATTGTGAAATGCACAATAGCACATGTCTATTGGGTATGTGTTGTGTTGGAAAATAATATTTAAAGATTTATCCGAATCACGCAAACCACCGCATACACTAAGATAGTCAAAGCTTCTTACAGATGCGGGAACGACGATGTTGTTAAGGTGTATCAATGAAGTAAATGCGTCCCAAGCAACAACCATTGTGTCTTGTGGAATAACATATGTTTCGCCCTCTCTGCCGGAAGGATATTTTTCTAACCGAATGTGTTCAATGCTTACTTTAGATAAATCTTCTTTGTAATA
>JAQXWS010000078.1 GCA_029225565.1 Eubacteriales bacterium | reverse complement strand
TATGAAATCATCATCTATCGAAGTCCTTGATGAACTCTGGAACAATGCTAAGAAAATAAAATATGCCGAAAAATCGGCAATGGAGGATTAAATATGAACAAAACTGAACTCGTAGCAGCAGTTGCTGCAAAGGCAGAAATCTCAAAGAAGGATGCAGAAGCAGCTGTAACAGCTACATTCGACGCTATCACAGCAGCACTCGCAGAGGGCGATAAGGTTGCACTTGTTGGCTTCGGCACATTCGCAGTTAAGGAGCGTGCAGCTCGTACAGGCCTTAACCCACAGACTAAGGAAAAGATTGAAATCGCTGCATCAAAGGCTCCTGCATTCAAGGCAGGTAAGGCTCTTAAAGACGCTGTAAACGCATAAGTTTTGCAAAATTGTAAGGTGTCCTTTGGACACCTTCTTTTTTAGGGTGACAATATGAGACTTGATAAATATCTAAAGGTATCACGAATAATAAAACGCAGAACTGTCGCAAATGAGGCGTGTGACGCCGGCAGAGTAGAGGTAAACGGCAGGATTGCACGAGCCTCCTACGATGTAAAGGTGGGGGATGTTATCAAGATTAGTCTTGGCAATAACCTGCGTACTGTTGAGGTAGTAGAAATAAGTGAGCACGCCCTCAAGGAGGACGCTGCCGGTATGTACAAGATTATTGAATAATTTTTCCACAGGGGAGTGCAAAGTTCGCTCCCCTGTGTTTTTAGTAGGTTGACAAGATGGGCTATTTCATTTATTATTATCTTATAAAGAATAAGGGGTGTTATTATGTCAAACAAGTATATTTGGGAGGACCCAACGCAGTATAAGATTAACAAAGAGGACGGACACGCTATTGCCATGTCCTTTGATACTGTCGAGTCGGCTCTTAGCGGGGAGCAGTCTCCCTACAAGCAGAGCCTTAACGGTAAATGGAGCTTCTATTGGCAGAGAGGACTGGACAATCAGCCTGAGGGCTTTGAGGCAGTAGGCTTTGACGACTCGTCATGGGGCGAGATTGAAGTGCCGTCGGTATGGCAAACCCAGGGATACAGTGTGCCGTATTACTATGCCAGCACATTTCCCAGAGCCTTCAGTCGCTCACGCCATTCTATTCCAAAGATTGATTATTCCATGCAGGAAATCGGATTTTATCGCCGCAGCTTTGCTGTGCCCGGCTATTGGGACGGACATCAGGTGTTTTTGCATTTCGGCGCCTGCAAGGCTGCTCTTGAGGTATGGGTCAACGGACAGTATGTTGGTTACTCCACAGGCTCGATGACGCCCCACGAATTTGATGTTACCGAGTATCTGTGTGAGGGCGAAAATCTTGTTACCGCAAAGGTTTACCGTTACGCCGCATCCACCTACCTTGAGGACCAGGATATGTGGTGGCTGTGCGGTATATACAGAGAGGTTTATCTCTTTGCTGAGCCCAAGACCTGTATTCGTGATTTTTATGTCAAAACCGACCTGGACGAGGAGTATAAAAACTCAGATTTGTCCCTGGATGTTTTTGTAAAGAACTATTCCGACTCGGCAAAACAAGTCACCATGATTGCCTATATGATTTCCGACACGGACAAGGAGACACCGCTGGGAGAGACCGTTGCAGCTGTTGAGGCAAACAGTACAGGCAAGCTGTCTGTATCCACTTTGGTAAAAAATCCTAAGAAGTGGTCCGCCGAGCAGCCCAATCTCTATACTCTCGTAATGGTTATTAAGGAGGGCGACCGTGTTGTTTCCGTAAAGACATACGACCTTGGCTTCAAAAAGGTAGAGATTGTCGGCGAAAAGATTTTGTTCAACGGTATGCCTCTTATGATTAGGGGCGTTAACCGTCATGACTTTGACCCAGACCACGGTTGGGCAGTGCCGAGAGAACGGTTTGTGCAGGATTTGGATTTGATGAAGCAAGCCAATGTCAACGCTATCCGTACTTCCCACTATCCTGATGACCCGTATTTTTATGAGCTGTGCAATCGCTACGGATTTTATGTAATGGACGAGTGCGACCTGGAGTCCCACGGAGTTAGGCGCAAGGGCGTACCCGGCTCCAATCCCTTGTGGACCGGTTTAGCAGTTGACAAGATGGAGCGTATGGTTCTCCGCGACAGAAATAATCCGTGTATCTTTATGTGGTCCTTGGGCAACGAGGCCGGCGACGGCGACAACTTTATGAAGATGAAGGAGGCTGCTCTCGCCCTTGACGACACCCGTCAGTTCCACTACGAGGGCGACTTTGACCTTACCAAGTCAGATGTTATCTCCCGTATGTATCCCGACGAGGAGACAATGCGCAAGCTGGGCGAAAAGGAGCCTATAACCATCAGTCTGTATGATAATATTGCCAATCAGCTGGCTGCCGACTCAAAGCCAATAACTGCCGAGATGTACACAAAGCCGGTTCTCCTGTGCGAATATGCTCACAGTATGGAGAACAGCTTGGGCAACTTCCAGGAGTATATGGACGATTTTGAAAAATACGACAATATGGCAGGCGGCTTTATTTGGGATTGGGTTGACCAGACTCTCCATGTGGTTGACGAGAACGGTCAGGACAACTATCTCTACGGCACCGATTTCGAAAAGGACGAGCCACGCCATTGGTACAGCGGTATCAACACTACTGCAATGACGGGCAGTAACACATATTTTTGTGCCAACGGCGTAATATCTGCTACCCGTGAGCCTCATCCTCAGTGGTGGGAGGTTAAGCATGTATATCAGCCAATCGTTACTACTGCATTTGATTTGACAAAGGGCAGGTTTAATGTGCGGTCAAGATTCTTGTTTACTGATGTGTCATCATACAAGTGTAAATGGAAAATTGAGTGCCGTGGGGAAGAAATTCAGTCGGGCGAGCTTGACAAGTTTTCGTTGAATCCGTTGCAGGAGGAGTATATTGATATTCCTTACGATTATTCTGCACTGCCACAGGACAGGGAATGTGTGCTTACTATCTCATTCCACAGCAAGAAAAAGACCCCCGGTATTAAATCCAATGCCGAGATTGCCTTTGACCAGTTCATTCTTACCAATGAGGCAAAGCCTGTTATCTCTCAAAGTGATGCCCAATTGGATTACACTCAGCACGGCAATGAAGTTACCATAACCGGAGACAATTTTGTCGTTGAGGTAAAGAACGGCGCTGTCACCGATATTACGGTTGACGGCAACCGACTTCTCACTGCGCCGATTGCTCCAAACTATTTTAGAGCGCTCACAGACAACGATATTGACTTTTTGAACTTTGTATCTCCCTTCAAGTTTGTGCATCCGTATTACAAGTGGAAGCGTGCTACAAATTCTCTCAAGGCAATCAAGACTAATGTAGAAAAGCAGGGCAATGCTGTCAAGATTAAGGTGGCTCTCGAGGTGTCGTATATGAAGAATGCTTATGCTTCATATACAGTTTATCCCGACGGCAAGGTTGCAGTATATCACTCTGCTACGCCAAAGGCTGCGCTGCTGCGTTTCGGCTACACCTTTGGTGTTGACAGAGCCCTGAACCAAATCAGCTGGTACGGCAGAGGTCCTGCTGCCAGTTATCCTGACCGCAAAACAGGATATAAGATTGGCAACTACAGTATGCCTATATCCGATTTTGAGTACAATTATATGCGTCCTCAGGAGTCCTCAACCCGTGCCGATGTCAGATACTTTACTCTTACTAACAAAAAGGGCGCAGGTATTAAGGTAACAGCATACCATGATGCGCCGGTACTGTTTAGCGCTTTGCCATATACTCCCCTTATGCTTGAAAAGTTTGAGCATGTAAACGAGATAAATCGTGACAACGATATTACCGTTACCGTTGACTCGACCCAGTATGGTATCGGCGGAGATATGCCCGGTCAGGCATTCGTCAGAGACAAGTACCAGGTTAAGGCTGGCACAAAGCAGACCCTTTCTTTCCTTATTGAGGCATATAAGCCGGAAGATAAGTAATGAAAAGAGCCTTCGCTCATATTGGATTCAGCACGGCAGTTACTTTGCTTGTTGCTAATCTTGTTGACGCCAAAATATTGATTCTGATTAGTATTGGACTTGCAGTTCTTTTTGCTGCAAGTCTAATATTGGTTAGATACAGAAAAGCCATAGCGCTACCGCTGTGTCTCGGCTCATCACTGCTTGCCTGTGTGTTGTGTATTTTTGTGATGTCAACTGTTGCTCAGCCCCAACTTGCTATGGACGGACAGCGCGCCGATGTACAGATGTATGTCACCGATGACGGCAGTCTTGGTGATGACGGCAGGTATCACTATACAGGTGTTATTGAGAGTCTGCCCGTTGAGGGCGCGCCACAGAATATTCGCGTCAGGGTAAAGTCCAATCACAAGCTAAATACGGAGGGCTATCAGCTAATCAATGCCAAGGTCGATTTGTATTCAATAGGCACCAACGCCTTGGATTCCTACGGCTATTGGAGCAAGGATATATTCCTTACAGCCAAGTTGGTCACGTATCATCCAACCGAAAATTACCACAGCTCTCCTATGAGGTATGTGTACCGTGTCAGGAGTAGCATAATCCGCAGGATACTGCTGATGCTGCCCGATGACAGAGGCGCTTTGGCAGTAGCTATGCTTACCGGCGACAAGTCACATTTATCACAGCAGCTGCTGGATTACTTCAAGCTGTCAGGTGCTACCCACATAATGGCTGTCAGCGGTATGCATCTTACAGTGGTTGTGGGTATGGCGCTGTTGCTGATGCGAGGTCTGAAATTAGGCAGAACACAGCAGAGTATAATTACTATTGCCGTTATCCTGATGTATATGTCTCTTGCGGGATTCTCAAAATCGGTAGTGCGAGCCGGCATAATGCTTGCCATAATGAGCGCAGGAGATTTGGTCGGCAGACGAGCCGATAGCCTCAATTCCTTGGGATTTGCAGTATTTGTGATTTGCCTGAATCCCTTTGCCGTGTATGATATAGGCGCTATGCTCAGCGTACTGTCGGTTATGTCGCTGATAATTTTGTATCCTGTTTTTGGCCGCAGACTGCCAAGACTGTCTGATATGGACAGTGATGAGCCCAAATTCAGGGACAGAATAAAGTCGATTATGTTCAAAATGCTATCGGGTATATATGTCAGCATATCGGTTCTGATATTCACATTGCCTGTTATGTGCCTGTTTTTTGGCTATGTCAGCTTTAGCGGTATTGTGGCCAATATTTTTGTTGTGCCTGCAGCGGCTGTTGTTATGCCCCTGACCCTTGTTACCTATCTTGTCAGCTTGCAGCCGGTCAATATTATAACGGCAATTATTGCCCGAGTACTGTCCATAGCTTCCGGCTTTGTGATAAAGGTGGTGTCATTTTTAGCAACAACGGGTAATGCTGCGTTTGCCGGCGGCAGGATTTTTTGTATCTTTATTGCAGGGGTGCTGATTGTGTTCGCCTTTGCCTTTATGCTCAGGTCGCCGGTGGCACTGAGAATTGCAGGTGTTGTATGTGCAGCTATGCTTATTGTGCTGTCGGGTATCGGTGCTGTGTACAACAGGGACAACGGCAATGTCTATATTTCTTCCACGGGAGCTGTGGTGATTAGTGACAGGGACGCGGTTGTTGTCTGGGGCGTTACCGACCGTTCATCATATTACTCGGTATATAGTTATCTTACTGCCAATGGCAGGAGCATCGATTTTTTGGTTATTGACGGCGACAGTCAGTATGCTACGGCTCTTATGAGCAGGGTCAGTACGGATACGGTGCTTATGAGCGACTTTGATGACAGGGTGCTGTCACATAATTATTACCGCGATATTCAAGTTGTGAATGCCTATAGCGTCAGATTGTGCAGGCATATTGTGCTGCATTATACAAGCTACGGATATGTTGCCGATGTTAACGGCCTCAGAGTGGGTACTGCCGATGCTGATGTTACGATTACCAACGATATTGTCCGTGACCCCCGGGGTACAGTTTACCTTAACGAGGGCAGTATCGAGTATGATATTATTGACGAGAACACCTACGGTGTCAGGAGATTGAGACAATGGCAAGACTAAAGGAAGAAGAGTTTAAGCAACAGATTAAGTCCGGCAATTTTGCCGGTGCCTATCTTATATACGGCGAGGAAACATACCTAAAGGAATTGTATGTAAAAAAGATTAAGGAAAAGATTATTGACCCCACATTTGAAGATTTTAATTTTCACGAGTATGAGAACAGGAATGCCTCCATATTGGATATTCTGCAGGATGCAGATATGATGCCTATGATGAGCCAACGCTCCATGGTGCTTGTTCATGATTTTCCCTTTGATACCGAAAGTGATGTTAAGCATTTGTTGGAGTATCTTGAGGATGTGTCGGATACCTGCGTGCTTGTGTTTAAGTATGATTCCATACAGGTGGACACAAAAAATCAGAAAAAGTGGGCCAAAATAGAAAAAGCCTTTGCCAAGGCGGGGCACTCTGTTAATCTTGAAAAAAAGAGTGAGTCCGAACTGGCGAGGACCATTGTCGCTTATGCAAAAAAGCGTGATTGCATCATAGATACTGCTACTGCGCGCTACCTTATTTCCGTAGTCGGCAGTGACATAAAAACTATTTTTAACGAGCTGGAAAAGCTGTGTTCCTTTTCCAAAACCGGCACCGTTACCGGGCAGGATATTGACAGCGTTGCAGTCAAGTCATTGCAGGCGAGAGTGTATGACCTGTCCAAATTCATTACTCGTGGCGACAGCGATAACGCATACGCTGTGCTCAACACGCTGTTTGAAATGAAAGAAAGTCCGTTGCTTATATTATCGGTTATTTCGTCCTGCTTTGTGGATATGTATCGTGCCAAGTGTGCAAATGCTGCCAATGTTAAGCCCAATGATTTGAATCGGTATTTTAACTACAAAGGCAGGGAATTTGTAATTACCAATGCAGTTCGCGATTGTCGAAATGTGTCTGTTGACAATCTTCGCCGTAGCTTGGATGTATTGGCAGATACTGACGAAAAAATGAAATCCACGGCCATTAGCGAAAAGCTGTTGCTGGAAGAAACTATTGCAAAGCTTTTGGCATTGAGGACAATGTGATGCAAAAGATTAGATTGAGCCAGGCTGTCATTGTTGAGGGCAAATACGATAAACTGAAATTGTCCGGTATTCTGGATGCTTTTATTGTAGAGACAAAGGGTTTTGGTATTTTTAAGGACAAGCAACGATTAGCTTTTATAAAAAAATTGGCAAAGGAGCGTGGGATAATCGTTTTTACCGATTCGGACCACGCGGGATTTATGATACGCAACTATATTTCCTCGGGAATACCAAAGGAGCAAATTACCAATGTATATATACCCGATGTTTTTGGCAAGGAGCGTCGCAAGGAACGCCCCTCAAAAGAGGGCAAGCTTGGGGTAGAGGGTATGAGCGTTCAGGCTTTGCTGGACGCTCTGGACAAAGCCAATATTACCGGCCAAAGGGTGGAGTGCGCAGACCCTGTTACCAATTACGATATGTACGATATGGGCCTGTCCGGCACTCCTGACGCAAAGTCCCGCCGTAATGCCTTGCTCAAGGAATTGGATTTGCCCGAGTTTTTGTCCACATCGGCATTGCTGTCCTGTATCAACAACATGATGACCCGGGACGAATTTATTGCGTTGTGCAAAAGGTTGTAAAATACGCCTCCCGATATGGGAGGCGTCATTCATTTTATGATTACTTTTTCTCTTTGTTCACAGCCGCATTCTGCCGGAGTATTACCTGTCAGATTGTAAATGTCTGTAAATTTACATTCCATATCGTACCATTTTTTTGTTTCTCCTTTGGCATCTGCGTAGCGTGTAATAATCGGCAGCGCAGCGTTTCGCTTTGCTTTGTTAAGTAGCTCTTGCCCTTTTTGGTTGAAGCCCAGCACATGTATATATTGCGGACGCTGCGGCATATCCTCGGTTATATCTAAAAAAGCACGAAGAATGATTCTGCGTATTCTGGCCATGGTGTATCTTTTGGTTTTTATTTTTTCGTATATTTCGTCCAGCGATTTCCCTGTGCGTACAGCCTCCACAATTCTGTGTTCCAGTCCCTCGCTGACATCTTGTATTTTTGCAAAATCCTCGGCACTCATACTCCTCAATTTGTATAGCACGGCATCCTGACAGTTGTACAGCGTGTGTATTTTGCGGTTGGGCAGCAGGCTTCGTATTTTTGAGGCGCTGTATTCTTCGTCATCGGTATCGTGCCCTTTTCCTATTCGCTCAACGGCAACACAGTCCAGCTTTGTGTGAGTAAGGTATTCTATTGCCAATATGTTATTGGGGCTCTCCAGCAGGGGAGAATTGACGATATTGTTACGGGCCGCAGGATAGGATACTCCCTTGGATAATTCCTGCTTGATTTCGCTGTCATGGGCAATGATGCTGTCGGCAACTGCCTTTAATCGGCTTATATCGGCGCATTCGGCACCGAAGCATAACTTATCACACACTCCTGTTGCCTCCAGCATTTCTACCCCTGCCTGAGCGAATCCCTGGGCAGATTGGGTGGAGCATAGGGTCGGCAGCTCTATGACAAGGTCGGCTCCGTTGTCCAGCGCCGTTGCGCAACGCTGATATTTGCTGTATATTGCCGGTTCGCCCCGTTGTACATAGTTACCACTCATACAGCATATAACAGTATCGTCGGCTCCTTTTATTTGGTCAATCAGATACTTGTGTCCGTTGTGAAAGGGGTTGAACTCACAAATTACGCCAAAATTCATAAAAATATCCTTTTTCTCTTGACAATTCTAATTAATAATTATATATTATTTATGTATTATTATCTATATTATAATATTATTATTTAGTTTTTTCAAGCACGGAGGCGATTTTTTGAAAATTCTTGTTATTAACTGCGGTAGCTCATCCCTCAAGTATCAGCTTATGGATATGACTGATGAGACAGTAATTTGCAAGGGCGCTATCGAGAGAATCGGACTTAAGATTGAGGGTGGCGAGGAGAATGTTATTCTCAAACTGAATGACCAAAAGTACACATACGATAAGGAACTCCCCACTCACATCGACGCTTTTAATGAAGTTAAGTATCTTCTTAGCGAAAGTGAGCATAAGGTTGTTGATTCCTTTGACGAGATTGACGCAATCGGTCACAGAGTTGTACAGGGCGCTGCCGAATTTACAGAGTCTGTGCTGGTTAATGAAGACATCGTATCCAGAGTATCAAAGTATAGTGCTCTGGCACCTCTTCACAATCCTGCCAATCTCCAAGGCTACGAGGCTTGCCTTAATGTAGTTGGCCCCGATGTACCGCAGGTGTTTGTGTTTGACACAGCATTTCATTCTACCATGCCTGCCAAGGCATATATGTATGCTCTGCCATACGAATATTACGAGAAGTACGGCGTGCGTCGCTACGGCTTCCACGGTACATCCCACAAGTTTGTGTCCCACCGTGTAGCAGACAAAATGGGCAAGGACATCAAGGATCTCAAGATTATTACCTGTCATCTCGGTAACGGCTCATCAATCGCAGCGGTAAAGAATGGCAAGGTTGTTGATACATCAATGGGCTTCACCCCTCTTGACGGCTTTATGATGGGTACTCGCTCAGGCGGTGTTGACCCCTCTGCGGTAACATATATTATGAAGCAGGAGGGCCTAACTCCTGAACAAATGGACGAGATACTGAACAAGAAGTCCGGTGTTAACGGCGTGTCCGGTGTATCATCGGACGACAGAGATATTTGTGCCGCACAGAATGCAGGCAACGAGCGTGCCACTCTTGCACACGAGATGCAGGCGTACGAGATTGCCAAGTTTATCGGTTCATACATTGCCGCTATGAACGGAGTTGATGCAATTGTATTTACCGGTGGTATCGGCGAGAACGGA
Organism: Eubacteriales bacterium; assembly: GCA_029225565.1. GTDB lineage: Bacteria > Bacillota > Clostridia > Oscillospirales > Acutalibacteraceae > Eubacterium_R. The sequence continues at coordinate 16,789 of JAQXWS010000078.1, read as the reverse complement.
CATTGGCTGCGTTCTACAATCTGCTCATATCTGGGTTATATGGGTGTAGAGATTGACGAGGACCTTAATGTCAAGACCGTCAAAGGCGCCGAGGCAGAACTCACAAGTCCCGATGCCAAGGTCAGAGTATTCATCCTCGCTACCGATGAGGAACTTATGATTGCTCAGGATACAAGGGATATAGTGAACTCACTTAAGTAAGAATTAATTTTGATATTGATTACAGAATAAGATAAAGGAGGAAGAACAATGCCGGAAATTAAGTACGAAATCACAGAGCATCTTGGTGTTATTTCTGAGACAGCTCGTGGTTGGACTCGTGAAGTTAATATGATTTCTTGGAACGGCCGTGAGCCTAAGGTTGATGTTCGTGATTGGTCACCTGACCACTCAAAGATGAGCAAGGGCCTTACATTCACAAAGGATGAGCTTGTTGAACTTACCAAGATTGCAGAAAAACTTTAAGCGAAAGTAATTGAGGGCAACTATTGCGTTGCCCTTGAACTTTATAAAAGATTATTCGCATATTTGCGTGGATATATTGAGGTATTAGTAATGGAATGGACATCACTTAACGATTTGAGAGAAAAATATCTTTCTTTCTTCGAGAGCAAGGGACATCTCAGGTTGCCCTCTTTTTCTCTCGTTCCCAATAACGACAAGAGCCTTCTCCTGATTAACTCGGGTATGGCTCCTATGAAAAAGTATTTTACCGGCGAGGTAACTCCTCCTCGCAATCGTGTTACCACCTGCCAAAAGTGCATCAGAACACCCGACATCGAGCAGGTAGGCAAGACTGCACGCCACGGTACATTCTTTGAGATGCTGGGCAATTTCTCCTTTGGCGATTATTTCAAGAAGGAGGCTACTGCCTGGGCTTGGGAATTCTGTACTCAGGTACTGGAGATGCCTGTTGAAAAGCTGTATGTCACTATTTACGAAAATGATGATGAGGCCTTTGACATTTGGACCAAGCAAAACGGCGTGGACCCATCACATATTGTTCGCCTTGGCAAGGGCGACAATTTTTGGGAGCATGGCTCCGGTCCTTGCGGCCCTTGCAGCGAAATTTATTTTGACCGCGGCGAAAAGTACGGCTGCGGCTCACCGGATTGCGGCCCCGGTTGTGAGTGCGACCGTTATACAGAATTTTGGAACAATGTATTTACCCAATTCGATAATGACGGCAACAACAACTATACTCCTCTTGAACACCCGAATATTGATACCGGTATGGGCCTTGAGCGTCTTGCTTGTATTATGCAGGGCGTGGACAATATCTTTGAGGTTGATACCATGCAGAATACTATGAAGAGAATTTCCCAAATCTCAGGTGTCAATTACCACGAGGACGAAAAGAAGGATGTTTCTCTTCGCGTTATTACCGACCATGTTCGTTCTTCTACATTTATGATTGGCGACGGTGTTATCCCCGGTAACAACGGCAGGGGCTATGTGCTTCGCCGTCTCATCCGTCGCGCCTGCCGTCACGGTAGATTGCTGGGAGTTAACGAGCCGTTTTTGTACAAGGTCTGCGAGACTGTTCTTCAGGACAACAAGGTTGCTTATCCTGAACTGCAGGATAAGGCAGAGCTTATCAAAAAGGTTATTCTGTCAGAGGAAGAGAGCTTTGGCAAGACCATTGATGCAGGACTTGCGCTGCTGGACGAGTACATTGCCAACACTACCGGCACTGTATTTTCCGGTGAGGACGCATTCAAACTAAACGATACCTTTGGCTTCCCCCTTGACTTAACCAAGGATGTTCTTGAGGAAAAGGGAATGACCGTTGATGAGGCGAGGTTTAACGAGCTTTTAGCCAACCAAAAGGCTACTGCCCGTGCAGCCCGTAAGGACGCCGGCGCAGACGCATGGAAGGGCTCCGGCGTAAAGATTGATACCGACGCAACCGAATTTGTCGGTTACACAGATATGCAGGCTGATGCCAAGGTTGTGGCTGTTGTTAACGCCGACGGCGAGCTTGTTGATATGCTGGGTGCCGGCGAAAAGGGTACTGTTGTGCTGGACAAGACTCCGTTCTACGCAACATCCGGCGGTCAGGTGTGCGATACAGGCGTTATTACCAAGAATGACGGTAATCGCTTTGTCGTATCAGAGACCTCCAAAAATCCGGAGGGTATATACCTCCACAGCGGATTGCTTGAGTGCGGTGTAATATCCGTAGGTGATTCGGTAGATGCTCGTATTGATGTTGACAGCCGTTTGGCAATTATGCGCAATCATACCGGCGCCCATCTTTTGCAGGCTGCTTTGCGTACTGTTCTTGGTGCTCATGTTGAGCAGGCAGGACAGTTGGTTAATGATAAAGAAATACGATTTGATTTCACTCATTTTAACGCTATGACCGATGCCGAGATTGTCAATGTGGAATCTCTTGTAAACAGCGTTATTATGCAGGCTCAACCGGTTGATATGATGGAAATGCCTATTGATGAGGCAAAGAAAATGGGCGCCATGATGCTCTTTGGCGAGAAATATGGCGACATTGTCCGAGTTGTCAAGGCAGGCGATTTTTCTACCGAATTCTGTGGGGGTACTCATGTATCTAATACCGGTAATCTCGGTATGTTCAAGATTGTTAGCGAGTCTTCTGTTGCTTCCGGTGTTAGGAGAATTACTGCTCTCACCGGCACTAATCTTATGAATTACCTTACCTCAAGGGAGGATGTGGTAAAATCACTTGCATCCACACTCAAGACAGCCGAGACTGAGGTTATATCAAAGGTTGATTCTCTTGTGGCCCAAACCAAGCTGCAAGAAAAAGAGATTGTGGCTCTTAATGCAGAGATTACCAAGCTTAAGAGCGCGGATATGTTCTCGAATCCTACTATGGTAGGCAATGTCGAGGTATATACGGCGCGTGTTGACGGCTCAACACCCGACGCACTGCGTTCTATGGGTGACGACCTTAAGGCAAGCAATGACAATGCTGTGGCTATTATTGCCGGCACAAACGGACCTAAGGCGACTATTGTTGCCGTATGCGGCAAGAATGCAATTGCCGCAGGAGTAAAGGCAGGAGATGTTGTCAGAGAGGTTGCAAAGCTTGCCGGAGGCGGAGGCGGAGGCAGACCTGATTCTGCTATGGCCGGCGCCAAGGATGTAACCAAGCTTGATGCTGCAATCGCATCTACCGTGGATATAGTAAAGGGTATTATTGAAGGATAGTGAGAAAATTATACTATCCGATTGTATTGACCTCAAAATTTGCCTGTGGCATAATTTTGAGATGTCTGAATTTCCGTTATACGCCTTATCCGGCTACAATAAGGCGTTATGACTCTTAACAATACTATTTGTAGCCGGAAAGGCTATGAAAATAAATATGTGTGTTTTTTGCGAAATAATCAATGGTAATATCCCATCAACAAAGGTGTATGAGGACGATATGATGGTTGCATTCAAGGACCTTAATCCCGTTGCTCCCGTTCATATTCTTTGTGTACCCAAGGAACATATAGAATGTGCAAATGACATTACTGCCGACAACAGCAGGTATGTTGCCCACATTTTTGCAAAAATGCCTGAGATTGCAAGGTCACAGGGCATTGACTCATACAGGGTAATCAATAACTGCGGCGCAGACGCCGGACAGACGGTTATGCACCTGCATTTTCACTTGATTGGCGGCAAAAAAATAGGAGAGAAGTTAATATGAGCAAGGAATATTATGAGCTAAAGATAGCCGGACTTACCAGAAAATTGCAAAAATTTCCTGTTTCCGACACATTGGATATAGCGGCATTTATACTATTCGGCGATGTTGAATTGACTGAGGCCTGCGCCAAAGAATTGTTAAAAAAAGCACCGGAGTTTGATTATATTGTCACACCGGAGGCTAAGTCAATTCCTCTTGCGTACGAGATGAGCAAGCTTAGCGGGAAGAAGTACATAGTCGTTCGCAAAGGCGTAAAGGTGTATATGGACAGGCCGGAAAAGGTGTCCGACCAATCCATCACCACCCAAAAGGAGCAGGCTTTGTACCTTGGCCACGAGGAGGGCGACTTGCTGGAGGGCAAGAGAGTTCTGATTGTTGACGATGTTGTATCCACAGGCGGTAGTCTTGTTGCCGTCAAGGAGCTTTTGGCAAAGTTTAATGCCAATGTTGTCGCATCCTGCTTCCCGGTTGCCGAGGGCGACGCAGCAGATAGGGACGACATTATCTATCTTGCCAAGCTTCCATTGTTTTTTAAGTAAAAATAAAAGAATTTTCACCCATTGGTAGGCAATACTATCAATGGGTGATTTTTATGCTTCAAGATAACAAAAAGGTGGCAGTTATCGGTTGTGGTATGGTGGGTATGAGCTATGCCTACGCAATGCTTAACCAAAATATTTGTGATGAACTGGTATTGATTGATGTTAACAAGGTCCGCGTAAGGGGAGAGGCGGCGGATTTGTCCCAGGGATTACCCCTTTCCTCCAGCAATATGAGAGTGTATTCCGGTAGCTATGAGGATTGCTCAGATGCTGATTTGGTGGTCATTTGCGCAGGCGCGCCCCAAACTCCCGGAGAAACGCGAAGGGACCTGCTGAAAAAGAATTATTCAATTTTGTCCTCGATAGTAAATCCTGTTGTCAGCAGCGGATTTTCCGGAGTATTTTTGGTTGCCAGTAATCCTGTTGACATTATGACCCAACTGGTGTATGAGTTGTCCGGATTTCCGTCGGGGCGTGTATTAGGCTCCGGTACTGCCCTTGACTCTGCAAGACTCAGGTATTTAATCGGCGATTATTTTAAGATAAATCCTGCCAATGTCCACGCCTATGTAATCGGAGAGCATGGGGATAGCGGATTTGTGCCATGGTCAAATGCCTATATTTCCGTGAATCCTGTTACTGATATTTGTGCACAAAATCCCGATGTTATGGCTGATGTACAAAAGATTGCAGTTGCAGTACGGGAGAGCGCCTATGAGATTATTGATGCAAAGGGCGCAACCTACTACGCTATAGGTATGGTGCTGGCACGATTGACAAGATGTATTTTATTTGACGAGAATTGTGTGTTTTCGGTTTCCACTTACCTAAAGGGCGAGTATAACGAAAAGGGAATATATATGGGCGTTCCTTCTGTTGTAAACGCAAACGGTGTTGCATCCGTGCTGGAGATGACCCTCAATGATGAAGAAAAGGAGCAATTCCGTCGCAGTGCGGATATTATCCGTAATATGCTAAAGGAAATAGAATTGTAGTTAAAATTACTATATTATAAAATATGTTGAAATTTGCCCAAAAAAATGCTAAAATATAATGAGTTATTTTGGGCAGGTGCGTGGAGGTGCCTATGCCTGATAACGAAAAAGAAAATAATAATGAGAACGAACAACAGCAATCCTCGGAGTCGTCCTTTGAGACCGGCTCCATTACGGTAGAAAAAGGCGGCAGGTTCTTTCATTGTCTTACTATCATAGGACAGATAGAGGGACATTATATTCTCCCCAGCCAAAACAAGACCACAAAGTACGAGCATGTTATTCCTCAGCTGGTGGCAATAGAGGAGAGTAGAGAGATTGCAGGTCTGCTGATAATTCTTAACACCGTTGGCGGCGATGTAGAGGCAGGACTTGCTATTGCAGAATTACTGTCCACTATGCGCACTCCCACAGCCTCCTTGGTGCTGGGTGGCGGACATTCCATCGGCGTGCCGTTGGCTGTCAGCTGTGAACGGAGCTTTATTGTGCCTTCTGCCACCATGACCGTTCATCCTGTCAGAATGAACGGCACCCTGCTGGGCGTACCGCAGACCCTGTCTTATTTTGAAAAAATGCAGGACAGAATTGTCAATTTTGTAGAAAGTAATTCCAACATATCTGCTGATGATTTTCGCCGTCTTATGATGAAGACAGGGGAGTTGGTAATGGATGTGGGTACCGTGCTGGAGGGTCAGGAGGCGGTGGATTGCGGCTTGATTGACTGTCTGGGCGGTTTGTCGGACGCACTGGATTATCTTGAGAGGACGGCTGGCAGCAAGTGATACTCCATACCATAGTCAATCCCGTTGATGTGTATTATCCCCTTGGGGATTGCAGCACCGGCAATTCTGTTCGTTCCAGTAATCCCTACGATTATATCAGAGGAGGCTATTATCTTGACAATGCCACTCTGTTTGGAGGAAGTAACAATGTCAATCTTAACTGCAATTTTTCAGGCAATATTCCAAGCAATCACTTGGGTATTCCCCTTGAGTGAAAATGCCTATTCGTCAATGTTTCATGATTTTTCTTCCCGCTTCTCGGGAGAGAACTCGGCATTGACGGGCATTGTACATATAGGTATTGCGCTGGGTATCATCATCGCTATGTATAAGGCGTTTTTGTCCGGCGGCAAAGAGTTTTTCGGCATTTTCACCGACCTGTTCAGTCACAAAAAGCCTTTTGCCAACCAAAAGCCCGGCAGACAGTTTACATCAATGTCGCTGGTTACTATGGCGATTATGCTGTTGGGTCTTATACCTTGCGGCAAGGGTAGGATTGTTTACAGCCTGCTGAACACCACATGCTATAACCAAACCTTGTTGGACGACGGAATATTCCTGGCTGTTACAGGCTTGTTGGTACTCCTTGCCTGCAAAAAAATGGCGGTTGGCAATACTGCATCCAATGTGTCCCTGTTGCCGGCAATAGCAGTCGGCGTTGCAGGTATTCTTTTGATTCCTGTCAGCGGTTTGTCGCTGGTGGGCGGTGTGTTTTGTATTCTTGTACTCTTAGGAGTCAGCAAGAATTTGGCTTTCAGATACAGTGCTGTTATCAGCGTGCCGGCATTGGTGATTATGGGTATTGTCGAGCTGTGTGTTAACACTACTTCGGCTACTGTGCTACAGATTATTTTAGGCTTGGTATTATCTGCTGTGGCCGCTTTCCTATCTGTCAGAGTACTGAAGTTTATGGTGGACAAGCTGTACATCAAATATATTGGCATTTATGACATAAGCTTAGGTGTAATCACAGCAATCATCGGTATTTTTGAGTTAGTTTTCAGAAGTAGGGTATAATTTATGGCAAACAAAAAAACTACAACTACAAAAAAGAATAATACTCCTGCCCAAAGAGCGCCCCGTCAAAGCAAAAAGCAACAACAGGAGCTTGAGCTGGAGCGTATTGCTACCGAACAGGAGAAAAAAGAGAATGTTATCCGTATTATCGGCGTGGGAATTTTCGCAGTGTCGTTGTTGCTGTTCTTTATTACAGTAATCAGCGGCGAGGGAGTATGGAACTTTTTGCATTGCTTCTATTTGGGACTGTATGGCTGGATTTCTGCCATATTGCTATCCGTACTTGCTCTGGTGTATTCTGCAATGTTCACCGTCAATCGCGGCGAAAAAAAGATGACATTCGAGATTGTTGCGATATTTATACTTGTGTTGCTGTTGTCAGCATTTGTACATATTGTCACAACCGACGGTAATGGTGAATTTGTTGACACAATAACCCAGGCTTACACCCAGGCGGCATTGTCTGTTAACGGCGGATTCCTGGGCGCTGTAATAGGTTGGTTGCTGCTGACTATGGGCAAGGCGCCTGCAATCATTGTGACGTTGGTATTTATGTTTGTGGATATACTGTTGCTGTGCCGTGTTACTATCAATCAGTTCTTCAAGACCACAACCAAGCCTGTACGCAAGGTGGTAGAAAAAGCCGCACCCATTATCGAAGAGAGGCGGGAGCGCCGTCACAGCAATATTGACATTTTTCTCGACGAGGAGCCGCCGGTATCCGGTGATGCTCAACCCAAGAGGCACCGTAGTTCCCGCAGCCCAAAGGACGAGCTTGACGCCATACAGCCCATGGATATTGCCGAGGGCGACGATATGACAAAGCTGATTCAGGAAATAAACAATTCCACAAAGCGAAATCAGATTATTCGCAATGCCACTCATGAGGAATCGCCAAAGTCCATAGACGAGATTGTTAAGGACGCAAGCCGTGAGAAACCCAAGCAGGAACCGTCAAAAAAAGACGATGCAGTTGAGGAATTTACTGTTACCGATGAAGAAATGAATGCAACCGTAAAGGAGTACAAGCTTCCTCCGGTTGATATTCTTATTCCCTCCAAGCATAAATCGGCCAAGGATGTGTCCAACGAGCTCAAGAGTAATGCAGAATTACTTGTATCAACACTTGCGTCCTTTGGCGTATCTGCCGAGATTACCGATATTTCTCGCGGTCCTACGGTTACAAGATATGAGCTTAAGCCCGCATCCGGCGTAAGAATTTCAAAGATTACTAATTTGGCTGACGATATTGCCCTTAATCTTGCCGCAACAAATGTTCGTATTGAGGCTCCGATTCCCGGCAAGGCAGCCGTTGGTATAGAGATTCCAAATAACCTAAAGAACACCGTGTCCATGCGTGAATTGGTGGATACTCCCGACTTTTCTGCCCAGAAGTCAATATTGTCAGCCGGATTGGGCAAGGATATTGCCGGCAAGACCGTATATTGCGATTTAGCCAAGATGCCCCACCTCCTTATTGCAGGCACAACAGGCTCAGGTAAGTCGGTGTGTATGAACTCAATTATTGTATCAATTCTTTACAGAGCAAAGCCGGATGAGGTGAAACTGCTTATGATTGACCCAAAAAAGGTTGAGTTCAGCAAGTACGAGAATATTCCTCATCTTCTTGTGCCCGTGGTTACAGACCCACGCAAGGCTTCCGGTGCTCTCGGTTGGGCTGTCAGCGAAATGCTAAAGAGATACCAGATGTTCTCCGACACCGGTGTTCGTGATATTGAGGGATATAACAAGTTTGTAAAGAAGCATAAGGACATGGAGCCCATGCCTAAGGTTGTTATCTGTATTGATGAGCTTGCCGACCTTATGATGGCTGCCCCAAAAGAGGTTGAGGACAGTATTTGTCGTCTGGCTCAGATGGCTCGTGCGGCAGGTATGCACCTTGTTATTGCTACCCAAAGACCTTCTGTTGATGTTATTACAGGTCTTATTAAGGCCAATATTTCTTCCCGTATTGCTCTTACCGTATCGTCCCAAATTGACTCCCGTACCATCCTTGATTCAGGCGGCGCGGAAAAGCTGTTGGGTCGCGGTGATATGCTCTATTCTCCTATCGGTGCCAGCAAGCCTTTGCGTGTGCAGGGCTGCTTCATTAGTGATGAGGAGGTAGAGGAGCTTTGCGAATATATTAAGAATCAAGGGGAGAGCCAGTATAGCGACGAAATCCAAAAGGAGATTGAAAACAAGGCCGCCCAGGAAAAGGGCTCGTCACCTTTTACCGATGATGGTGATGCAGGCGAAGCACTTGACCCGCTGTTTGACAAGGCTGTTGAGGTTGTGTTAGAAAACGGCAGAGCCTCCACCTCCTTCCTGCAACGCAAATTGAGTGTTGGATATTCCAGAGGCTCAAAGATTATGGACCAGCTTGAGGAAAAGCGTATTATTGGTCCTCAGGACGGTGCAAAGCCCAGAGAAATTCTAATCAATATGCAGCAATGGATTCAGATGCAGGCTCAAGGACCGGTGCCGGAGTTCACAGCAGAAAATACGGAGCAAATGAGCTTTGACCCGGAGGAGGAGACTCCTGATTACATCATTGACAACCAAGATGAGGGAGACCCATTTTAATGAACGAATTTCTTCCTGTTAATAAATTGGATATGCAGCGCAGAGGATGGGACAGCGTGGACTTTGTCTATGTAACAGGCGATGCCTATGTTGACCATCCGTCCTTCGGTGCAGCCATAATCACCCGTGTTCTGGAAGCAAAAGGGTACAGAGTAGCCGTACTAAGCCAGCCCGACTGGAATAGCACGGCTGATTTTGTTCAATTCGGCAAGCCGAGGCTTGGCTTTTTTGTTACCAGCGGCAATATTGATTCCATGGTTGCACACTATACTGTTGCAAAAAGAAGACGCTCCACCGACGCTTATACCGGTGGCGGCAAAATGGGAAAGCGCCCGGACAGAGCAGTCATTGTGTACTCAAATATTATCAAATCCCTATATCCAGACAGTCCGGTAATTATCGGCGGTCTTGAGGCTTCGTTGCGCAGATTCGCTCATTATGACTACTGGGACGATGCTGTCAGACCCGGTATTATTATTGATTCAAAGGCGGATTTGCTCTCCTTCGGTATGGGCGAAAACCAAACCATAGAGATTGCAAAAAGATTGGCAAACGGCGAGAATATTGCCGATATGCGCGATATACCCGGTACGGTATATGCCTGCGACCCAAAGGATACTCCCTACGCAGGAGTAGAATGCCCAAGCCTGGATAATGTCAGGATGTCAAAGAGGGAGTACGCAAAAGCGTCCCGTATTCAGCAGGACCAGCAAGACCATATCAGCGGTAAGCTCATTAAACAGAGAAACGGAAATATGATGGTGGTACAGAATCCACCCATGCCTCCGCTGACTACGGACGAGCTTGACTGGGTGTATTCGCTGCCATATACCAGAGCTTATCATCCAATGTATGAGAGTATGGGCGGTGTACCCGGTATTGCCGAGGTTGAATTTTCTATAACTCACAATAGAGGTTGCTTCGGTGCTTGTAATTTTTGCTCCATTGCCTTTCATCAGGGCAGGTACATAACTACACGCAGCAAAAAGAGTATTATCACAGAGGCCGAAAAACTTACTCGTATGCCTAATTTCAAAGGGTATATACATGATGTTGGAGGCCCTACTGCCAATTTCAGGCAGCCCTCCTGCGAACTGCAAAAAAAACACGGTCTGTGTAAGGGCAAAAAGTGTCTTGCTCCCGTACCCTGCAAAAATTTGTATGTGGACCATAGCGAATATCTTGACATTCTCCGTAGCCTTCGTAGCTTGCCGGATATAAAAAAGGTATTTATACGCAGCGGTATCAGGTATGACTATCTGCTTCAGGATAAGGATGACCGTTTCTTTAGAGAATTGGTGGAGCATCATGTGTCAGGCCAGCTTAAGGTGGCTCCCGAGCACTGCTCTGCCGCCGTTCTTGACAAAATGGGCAAGCCTCATATAGAGGCGTATATTGAGTTTTCGCGCAGGTATTTCAAATATACGGGCGAGGTTAATAAGGAGCAGTACCTTGTGCCGTATCTTATGTCCAGTCATCCCGGCAGTACGTTGGATGACGCTGTGGAATTGGCTCAGTTTTTGAAGAAAAATCATATTAGACCCGAACAGGTTCAGGATTTTTATCCTACTCCCGGCACAATTTCCACTACAATGTACTATACCGGTCTGGACCCATATACCATGGAGGAGGTTTATTGCGCCAAGAATCCTCATGACAAGGCTTTGCAGAGGGCATTGCTTCAGTATTTCAATCCCAAGAACTACGATTTGGTTGATGAGGCATTGCGCCGAGCTCATCGTACCGACCTAATCGGCACCGGTGACAAGTGCTTGATTAAGCCGAAAAATAACAATTCATACAGACCCAAGCAACAAGGCAGTGGTAATCACTATGGCAAAAAGAACAGCAACAAAAAAGGAAAAAGAAACCAAAAGAAACGGTAGCGTTGATACTATGATTATGGTGGGCATTGCCTTGCTGGTAGTGGCAGGAGTCCTTATATATATGTCAGTCAGCAGCCCAAGAGTGTATGTTGATACAACAACTGCCGCCATCACTACTGCTGCAAGCCCGACCACTATACAGCAAGTAACCTTCGCATCGTCGCCGACAAACAAGCAAACCACCGGTACAACCGCAGTGGTACGGTATCCTGTCAATATCAATACTGCCACTATGGAGGAACTACAGGCGGTAAAAGGAATCGGAGAGGGCAGGGCGTACCAAATCATTGCCTATCGCGACCGGTTGGGCGGATATACCTCTGTGGAACAAATAAAGGACATTAAGGGCATCGGCGATTCGCTATATTCCAAGATTGCTCCATATTTGACAGTATGATTAGGAATGAGATTAACAGACTGTTGTATGCTTTGTTCCCGCGCAGGTGCGACCTTTGCGGCGAGGTTGTTACTCCGGATGTCGGCAGGTGCGATGCCTGTTCAGGTGCTCGCCGTGTAACCGGCAAGACTTGTCCCCATTGCGGCAAATCCAAGGATGACTGCCGGTGTAAAGATTCTGCATATAACAAGCCGAGATACAATGCCGCCTTCGCCCCTTACTATTACGAGGGTAGCATCAGCTTCGGCATACGCAGAATGAAGCTGCACGGCTATAGGGAACTGACCGACGGTATGGCAAAGGAGATGTACGAATACTTTGATGACCATTGTGATGAGCACATTGACATTGTAACCTATGTACCCATATCCCCACGCAGAAAGCGAACTCGCGGATATAACCAAGCCCGGCTCTTGGCAGAAAAAGTCGCAATCAGACTGGAATTACCCGTTGTTCCCACGCTGAAGAAAATAGTCAATACCGATTCTCAGCGTACAAAGCCGGGATACAAAAGGCGAGGTAATGTGTTCGGAGTATTCGATTTGATTGACGGTGTTGATGTGGACGGGAAGGCGGTGTTGCTTGTTGACGATGTCAAGACGACGGGCGCTACCCTGTCCGAGTGCGCCGATATGCTCAAGATATACGGCGCCAAGGATGTATATGTGCTAACCTTTGCAATTAGATAAATGACAAAACCCGGTTTTGCAACCGGGTTTTTTATGCGCTATTTTACTGTGAATTCCGTGATTTTTCCTGCTTCGTCCAGTACATACAGCTTATCGCCGATATATGTGCATCTGCTGGCGTATGAGTAGTAATTCGGGTCCGTTTTTATTTTGTACATATTGGTTATGTCAATGCCGGATTTGTCGGCTTTTATGGTCATGGCGCCTGTTTGCGGATTTGTATCATCGTAGCAATAGTAGTCAATAGCGTAGTATTTTGCTTCTTTGTTTATCATTATTGCCTTGTGACTAACCTGTGCATTTGATGTATATTCATTGAGCACCTTGCTATCAATTACACACGGCTTTTCCGGATTGGAGATGTCAAACAATGCAATCTTTACATCATTTTCATCGCTGTATCCGATTCCCATCATTATTCCTTGGTCAACAGGTATCAGTTGGGTGGAGAATCCGCTGATTTTTACCTCTCCCTTGATTGTCGGCTTTGCGGGGTCCTTTAGATCGATAACAAACAGGGGGTCGGTCTCTCTGTATGTTATTGCATAGGCATATTCGCCCATATAGTATGTTGCCTGTATGCTTTCCTCTTTGCCGAAGGGGTCTGTAGCGCCTATTTGCTCCAGGTCTTCGTCCAGGGTGTAGATGCGGTTGCTGTTTTTTGTTGTAGTGGCAATACGCAGTACACCGTCTTTTTCGTCCATGGAGAACTGATTGTTTACAACACCCTTTACACTGCCAGTTTTGTTAATAACAATACTGTCGTTGCTCAATTCAATCTTTGCAATGTGGGAGGTGTATTCTTCATAGTCGCTGCTGACAATGTACATATTATTTTTACTGCAATACAATTCTCCGTTGTAGCCCATTATTGCCTTCGTTTTGCCGATTTGAGTGCCTTTTGACAGGTCATATCCGGATATTATCGAGTAATTACTGTCCATCACTTTTTCTGTATAGGCAATGTCATTCGGCGACACTTCTTTCTTTTTGCCTTCGCATTCGTAATATATTACGCAATCATTTGTGTTGTATATGTATTTTGTGCTGAGAATATACAATCTGTCATCAATTTTGCGTGATGCAGAATATCCACCGCTTTGGCTGAATGTGTGTATCTGCTTCGGTTTGGTAATATCGGTGATGTCGTACACCTTTATCACCGTGTCCGTGTTGGCAACATAGCACAGGTCAACCATTACATCATCATCGCTGTTATCGTCATTTGTTGGCGCAGTATCCTCAACCACCTTTGATGTTATCAGTATGAGTGAACTTCCGTCAAGGTACATATCGTTGATATTTTCGTTTTTGTCAGCGTTGATTTTTGCAACCTTTTTTGTGCCTTGGTATATGAACAGCTTATCGTATGTTGCGTAGTATATGTATTTGCCGTCGTTTTTGATTATATCTGCCTCGTCAACGCCCTCCTCCTGCACATGGGTTGTGCCATGGGTGTTGATTGCGGATGTTGCACTTTCATCAACAGCTATATCGGCTTCGCTCGTGGCAGCGTATTTTGCCGAATTGTAGTCAAAAAGCTTTATTTGATTTTGCTGTTCGGTAATTCTGTTTTGGATTTCAGTATAGCTTGCAAAGGATTGTAATTGACTGTCGGGCACCTTTTTTTGGCTGACGGGGGAGACAACATATGTTGTTGTGGCCAATATAACCAGGCATGCCACAGCGCTGAGCAGCGGCTTAATTATGTTTTTGCTTTTGTTTCTTTTGACCTTTAGTTGGCTTTTGTCACCGATTAGTCTTTTTACATCAATGCTGTCCGGCGCTTCTACACCGTCGCTGTCAAATTTTCTTTTTATGTAATCAAAATCATTGTTTTTCATTCTGCATCACTCCAATAGTTTTTCATCTTGCTTAGGCTTCTTGATAGCTTTGACCTAACGCTGCCGGGAGTTAATCCCGTCAGTCCGGCTATTTCTTTGCTGTTAAGTCCGGCAATAACGCTGAGCAATACTATACTTTGCTCCTGACTGTCCAGACTGTCCAGCGCCTCCATCAGCTCCTGCGTCTGTGGATTGAAGTCGGTGTACATTTTGCTATCGACAGCCCATTGGTCTATGGTTTGTATTTGGCGGGATTTTGCCTGTTGGTCTATGTATTTTGTGCAAGCGCAATTGAGAATCCTAAATATCCAAGCATCAAAGGCACCCGGATTCTTTAGTGTACCGATTTGCCTGTATGACGATACAACGGCATCGCTTACAGCGTCCTCTGCGTCCTGTGGGTTTTTCAGCTTATACAGAGCATAGCGATACAGCTTTTGCTTGTATTCATCATACAATGCACAAAAGGCCTCCTTGTCACCATTAATGGCATTTTTTACTGTTTGTTGGGATTTCATATTGCCACCTCCCCGATGCATCATAACTATAGTGTATCAAATTGCAAAAAATGTTGCAACAAATTGCAAAAATGTTGTATTTTGTTGTTTTTCACCCCTTGAATTGGATTTTGTCTTATGCTATTATATAGATGTATTAGTATATTTTTAGTTGGTATTCTTATGAAAAATTTTGTACAAAGCGTTAGACGAAAGCTAACCCAAATTGCAAAAAAGAATATTAAGTACAGGCGTTTCATTCGCTGGTCAATGAATACTTATCGTCTCCTGCGCTATAAGATAGAGACCTTTGGCAACAGAGTCAACGACAAGATTATCATTTTTTCCAGCTTCAATGGGCGCAATTATTCATGCTCGCCAAAGGCGATTTACGAATATATGGTTCAGGACCCGCGCTTTGAGGATTACACCTTTGTTTGGGCATTCAAGGATATAAAAAAGTACAAGCCCTACTTCACCGACCGACCCAATACAATTATCGTTAAGCAGGGCGGCAAGAAGTACAGAAAGTTTGTATCCAAGGCTAAGTATTGGATATTTAATTTCAAGGTGGATGATTTCCTTAAGCCAAAAAAGAATCAGATTTTTGTTCAATGCTGGCACGGCACCCCACTCAAAATGCTTGGTTGTGACCTCAAGCATCTTGACAATGCCCTCAACACCACCAGCGGCATGAAAAAAAGGTATCATATCGAGTCCGAGAAGTTTGACTATTTTATTTCTCCATCTAAGTTTGCCAGCGACAGATTCAGGTCCGCATGGGATTTGGAGGCGGTGGGCAAGTCCGATATTATGATTGAGCAGGGCTACCCCAGAAATGACGAGCTGTTCCATTTTAGTGAGCAGGATGTTGACCAAATAAAGAAGGACTTGTTTGGTTACTATTATTTGGAATACGAAAAGGATATTAAGAAAAAGAAAATTATTCTTTACGCTCCCACATTCCGCGCCAATCAGCACCAGTCCGGCTTGGGTTATGTGTATGATACGCCTATTGACCTGGATTATATGTACGACCGGTTAAGTGACGAGTACATAATTCTGTTTCGCGCCCATTATTTTATCTGCAACCAGTTCGATTTTGACAAGTATGCGGGCTTTGTGTACGATGTATCAAAGTACGATAATATCAACAAGCTGTATATGATTACCGATATTCTGGTGACCGATTATTCCAGCGTGTTTTTTGACTACGCCAACCTCAAGCGACCTATGATTTTTTATATGTACGACCTTGAGTATTACCGCGACAAGTCCAACGGCTTCTATATTGATGTTGAGGAGGAGTTGCCGGGCAAAATCGTCAGGAACGACAAACAGTTGGTGGAGGAAATCAGACGGGTTACCACTGATTTCAAGTATGACGAAAAGTATAAGCGCTTTAACGACAAATATAATTATCTTGATGACGGCAACGCCACCGAGAGAGTTGTCAACACAATTTTCGCCGATGTACTGTAACGAATATAGGCACCCTCGCAGGATGCCTATTTCTTATGTTGACTATTTGCTGTTTATATTCTATAATAGCAAGTGTATCTGCCTGTAGCATAACCGGATAATGCATCAGATTCCGATTCTGACGACTGTGGGTTCGAATCCCGTCAGGCAGACCAGATGAGCCATCTGCTTTTGCAGATGGCTCAGGCTTCGATAAAGTGGGCTGAACCACGCCAAATAATATAATATGTAACCGATTTCTGCCTCTCTTGAGTAAAGAAAGGTGGGTGCGATTTATCGCACTCGGAGAGATTGTAAAAGCGGCTTAGACATCTAATGATGAATCTAAGCCGCTTTTGGCGTTTTTCGTTTTTTGCTCAGTCGAGGTACCATCGTACATCTTCCTTCGCAAGA
>JAQXWS010000077.1 GCA_029225565.1 Eubacteriales bacterium | reverse complement strand
CTTTACCGTGAGGATTACTATCGCGGCGAGGTGAGCGAGGACAAGCAGGACGAAATTGACGATTCCTTAACCGAGCTGATTGTAGCCAAAAACCGTCATGGCCAAACCGGCACAATCGAGCTTGCCTTCGATAAAGAATTTACTCGATTCAGAGCCATAGAAAATGTTAGAGATTATAACTAAAATTAACAATACCGTAAAAAAGTATAATATGCTCGCCCCCGGCGACAGAGTGGTTGTTGGTGTATCCGGCGGAGCAGATTCTATGCTGCTGCTGTACTATTTGCTTTCTGTTAGGGAGGCTATGGAGCTGGATATTGCAGTTGCCAATGTTGAGCACGGTATCCGTGGCGACGAGTCCCGTGAAGATACACAGTTTGTTGTGGATTTCTGTCATCAGCACAGTATTGAGGTGCATACACTGTCCATAGATGCTGTTGCCGAGGCTCAACAACAGGGCATTGGTGTTGAGGAATACTCTCGCAATAGGCGTTATGAATTTTTTAATTCCCTAAATCCTACAAAAATTGCCACAGCCCATAATCTGTCCGACAATGTGGAAACAGTATTGTTCAGGTTCGCTCGCGGCACTGCCCTCAGGGGCGCGTCCGGTATCAAGCCTGTAAGGGATAATATCATCAGACCGCTAATTGACTGTACCTCACGGGAGATTAGGCAGTACTGCCGTGATAATGGTATTGATTATCGTATTGACAGTACCAATGATGATACCGTGTATTCACGCAACTTCGTCAGGCATAATATTGTGCCCGACTTCAGGGAGCTTAACCCCTCCTTTGAGTCCACATTTATGCATTTTATTTCTGCTTGCGACTGTGACGATGACTACATTACCTCTGTGGCTATGCAGTGCTATGACTCGGTTGTTACAGACAAAGGTATTTCTGTTACCGAAATAACAAAATATCACACTTCTGTTATCAATCGCGTACTGATTGCCTATGCTGACAGCTTTGGCTTATCCCTTGACCGACATCATATTGGCCGGATTGTTGATTTGCTGTATTCTCCCGGCCGTTACCAAATCAAGAGGGATTTTTTTGCAATCAGCAATAAGCGGTATCTTCGCATTACCAGTATGCAGAATATATCACAGACTGCCTCTGTTTGTGACTTGTGTGAAGTGTGCGTGGATGAATTTTTAACTAACTGTGAATTATTGAAAAATGAATTTGACTTTTTTATTGACTGTGATAGAATAGTCGGTAATATCTATATTCGTACCAGACAATCGGGGGACACCATTGCTCCCGCAGGCAGGGGTTGTACCAAGAGTATAAAAAAGCTGTTCAATGAGCTTGCTGTTGATGTGGAAAAGCGTGATAGCCTACCATTGGTCTGCGACGATGACGGCATTATTGCAATCAAGGATTGCTGTGTTGCCCATAGAGTTAGGATTAGCAGCGACACAAAACGGGTGCTGCTATTCAATATCCGTATGGAGGATTAATATTAATGAGAAAAAATTTGTCTCAAAACTGGAAATCAATAGTATTTTACATTCTAATTCCCGTGTTGCTTATTGGCTCAATATTTCTTATGTCCAATTCCGGCAAGCAGCAGGCTAATGTAAAGTACAGCGATATTGTAGAGCTTTTTCGCACAAATCAGGTTGCAGAGTTTGAGCTGGACCTTAGCAGCGGTAAGCTAAATTACAAGCTGTTTTCGGACAGCGACAAGGTCAACACCTACACAGTTCCCAGCGTAACTTACTTTGTTGAGGATGTTGATGAGTATATCAAGTCATACAACGACACACATATAGAAAAAAAGATTTCATACAACTACCTTAGAGGCTCAAATAAGTCATGGTGGATTAACTTGCTGCCGTCGTTAATGATTACTTTGCTGTTGGTTGGTATGTCATTCTTACTGATAAGGAGAATGAGCAGCGCCATGAACGGAGACGCCAACAGAGCCTTAGGCTTCGGCAAAATCAAGCCTAAGACCCAGAGCGAGGACGATGAGCCTACAACCTTTGCCGATGTTGCCGGTTGCGACGAAGAAAAGGAAGAATTGGCTGAGCTTGTAGATTTCCTCAAGCAGCCGGAAAAATATACACAGATTGGCGCTCGTATTCCCAAGGGTGTGCTTATGGTGGGTCCTCCCGGTACCGGTAAAACTCTGCTGGCAAGAGCAGTAGCAGGGGAGGCAGGGGCTCCGTTCCTGTCCATTTCCGGCTCGGACTTTGTGGAGATGTATGTGGGCGTGGGTGCGTCCCGTGTTCGCGACCTCTTTGACCAAGCTAAGAAAAAAAGTCCTGCCATTGTATTTATCGACGAGATTGATGCTGTGGGCCGTCACCGTGGCACCGGTATGGGCGGCGGTAATGATGAGCGTGAGCAGACCCT
>JAQXWS010000076.1 GCA_029225565.1 Eubacteriales bacterium | reverse complement strand
GTAATTTTTTAACCTATTAGGTTTTCTTGTTTGTAATTCCATAAACACATATTATCATACATAAATAATGAATACAAGAGTTGTCGTAATACCAAAAGTATACGCCGAGATAAGCAAAAGCAGACAGAAGAACTGTCTGCTTTATGCTTTTATTACATTGATTCTGCTATTGCTTTGACCTTGTCTGGGAAGTGGGTGGTGATGTTGTCGGGCTGTTGGGCAATTGCTTTTTTTATGGCGCTTTCATAATCCACCGTCCACAGTGACAGCTTGTATCCGTTGGAGTGGAGCAGGGCGGATAGTTCTTTAGTAGAAAAAAGATAGTTGCAGTTGATTCCTACTGCGCCGGTGCTTTTTAGTAATGACAGCAGTTTTGTGCAATAGGATTTGCTGTTTATTAATATTTTGCTTGGCTTATAATTCAGGTAATATTTTACACAGGGACATCCTGACTTTGCAGCGGGTACATCCTTAGCCTCTATGCCGGTCATAAACACCCGGTCTGCCATGTCATATTTTTCTATCATAGTGTTTAACTGTGGCAGCAGGTTGGTTTCTTTTATATCCAGATTGATTAGCGCGTTGGTGTTCTTTACAGCCTTTAGCACCGGCTCAACCTCTTCGCCCTGAGAGTTGGATATAATCCTGTCATGAGCCATAGCCACCGTACCGTCCGACCGTTGGCGCACATCAATCTCGATGATGTCGGCTTTGTTTTTTATTGCCGTGTTAACATACTCCATTGTGTTGTCCGTAGTATTGTATGCACCGGAGTGTGCAGTTATGGTAAAGTTGCTCATACTTTTTTGTCCTTTCTTCTTATGCTACTATTTTAATACATTATTGTCTTTCCGTCAATTGTAGCAGTCCAAAATGTTGTGTGCATTATCCTATCAGGCACTTGTGTCCTGTTTTGCACAATCGGTTGGACATTGCACCGGTGAATTTTGTTCGTATTTTTTACTATATTAATTTCGGCGAATTTATTGCTATGAGAAAGTATTTTGTTATTTCCTCCGGGGTTTGCCGGCATCTGTTGTCCATCCACCAACGCACCGTTTCCACAAAGGTGGATGCAATATGGTTTACCAAAAAGCTTTTTGGCAGCTGGTCAAACATATTAGGACTTATTGCGTCCAATTGACTTTCTATCAAGTCCTTTAGACCCACCTTAAAGTAACCTAAGAATATGTCATTGTTTTGGCCGGATAGCAGGTCCAGTATGTGATTGTCATTTTTACCCAGATGCTGAAACAGGTGCAAAAATACAGAGTCCGGTGCCTGGCAATCAAATATGTGGTGGTGACTGCGATTGTCCTCCTTTGTGTCAAAAATGTGACAAAACAACTCTCGGCATAATTCCTTCAGCAAATATTCCTTTGTCTCAAAATGGGCATAAAATGTGGCTCTGCCTACATCTGCTTTTTCTATTATTTCTCCCACCGTTATTTGGGTGTAGCTCTTTTTTGCCAGCAAATCAGAGAAGGCGGCGAATATGGCGTCCCTGCTTTTTCTTTGTCTTCTGTCCATATTTCCTCCATACAAATCAAAAAAATAGTTCGGTATCGAACATGTTGAGCAAAATATATATTGTTTTATTCAGTATTTGTAGTACATTATTATTGAACAATGTGTTCGATATTGAATATATTGTATTATTATACCACTTAATTGTCAATAGGAGGAGTTATGAAAACAGAAAAAAATATTCTCATCGCTTTTTTGATGAATTTGGCATTTTCCGTATTTGAGTTTGTGGGCGGAGCAATCACCGGCAGCGTGGCTATTATGTCCGATGCGGTACATGATATTGGCGACGCAGCCAGTATAGGCCTGTCCTATTTTTTGGAAAAGAAGAGCAAAAAACAGCCTGACGACACTCACACTTACGGCTATGCCAGATACTCGGTTTTGGGAAGTGTTATTACAACAGTGATTCTTCTTTGCGGTTCTGCGTGGGTAATTTATAATGCTGTTCGTCGTATATTCGACCCGGTAGAGATTAACTACAACGGTATGATTATTTTTGCAGTAACAGGCGTTGTGCTAAATTTTTTAGCAGCCTATATTACTCGAGACGGAGAATCCATGAACCAGCGCGCAGTCAACCTGCATATGCTGGAGGATGTGCTGGGCTGGTTGGTTGTGCTGATAGGCGCCGTGGTAATGCGATTTACCGACATATCCCTGCTGGACCCAATCATGTCCATCGGCGTGGCGCTGTTTATTTTGGTTAATACCGTAAAAAATCTAAAGCAGGTGTTGGATTTGTTTTTGGTCAAGACCCCTGCCGATGTGTCCGTTGATGAGATAAAGGAGCATGTATCTGCCATTGACGGCGTGCTTGATGTCCATCATATCCATATTTGGAGTATGGACGGCAGCAGCAATTATGCCACAATGCACATTGTAACCAACAACGATTCCCATATTGTTAAGCAGCAGGTTAGGCAGGAATTGCAGGAGCACGGTATTTCTCATTCCACCTTGGAGCTGGAGTCTGGGGACGAGGATTGCCGCCATCACCAATGCCATGTTGACCATTGCCACACCTCCCACCATCACCACCATCATCATTGATATGATGTTCATCTCCCATTATGGCATAATTTGTGCTTGAAAAATGCGGGGATTTGTTCTTGCTTATTTGATAGGGATATTGCACTTGTAATTATTTACAAAAGATACTTGAAAACAGTAAAATAACTGATATAATATATGCGTTGTATGGAAAGGACGATTGTATTTCTATACTATGATGTCTGTATAATTTGTAATTAGCTATAGGTTGCGCAGGAGATATGAATGAAACAAAATGATATGCTTAAAGGCAGTCCTACAAAAAGCATAATACTGTTTGCACTGCCAATAATGATTTCGAGCATGCTCCAATATAACTACTCCTTTATCGACAATATTATCGTCGGCAGATATGTAGGAACAGATGCTTTGGCGGCTGTGGGCAATGTTGGGTCAATAGGCGGATTTATTATCGGCGCTTCACTTGGGCTAACAAGTGGATTTACTATTCCGGTTGCTCATGTGTTCGGTGCAAGGGACAAAAGGAAGGTTGCTCACTACGCAGGCAGCAGTATTATCGTTGCATTGCTGATAGGCATAGTGATTGTTATCGTTGCTCATATTATTTCAAGGCCATTGCTTAGGGCAATCGGCACGCCGAATGAAATTATTGATTTATCTGCAAGCTATATTAACATTCTGTATTTCGGCATACCTCTGCAAATGCTGTCAAATAATTTTACGGCAATATCAAGAGCAGTGGGAGAGAGCAGAAAGCCGTTGATATATTATGTTATCAGCGTTTTTGTCAACTTTGTTTTAGATATTATTCTTGTCAAGCATTTAGGCTTGGGGGTTGAAGGCGCAGCTGTTGCAACATTGATTTCCTATTTTGTAGCGGCATTGCTAACCGGAATCTATATCATTTTTATCAACAAGGATGTAGAAATTACAAAAAATGATTTAAGATTAAACCTCAAAACCGCTTGTGAGCAAATCAAGCTGGGTATTCCGGTTTCGCTGCAATTTACCATCACTTCAATAGGCTCAATGATGATGCAGAGCGCCATTAACTCATTCGGTCCCGTAAAAATGGCAGGTCTTACTGCCGCAATGAGGGTGGAGAGTATTACCAACATACCCATGAGTGGGCTTGGCGTTGCAACACAAACCTTTGTAGGCCAAAACTACGGCGCAAAAAATTACCAAAGAATAGTTTCTTCTGTAAAGAAAATATTTTTCCTTGACCTTTTAGTATCGGTACTTATGAGCATTACTCTGATGCTTGTTGCAGAGCCGGTTGTTTCGCTGTTTATGGATGAGATAAATCCGGAAATTATGGCGGCTTCAAAGGAATACTTAACCGCCATTGCACAATGCTACAGCCTTGTAGCAATACTGTTTGTGTTGAGAAACACGCTGCAGGGTCTAGGCTTTACTTATTCAAATACCGTTGCAGGGGCAGGGGAGTTGTTTGGAAGAATCGGTATAGCAATGCTGGTTCTTCATGCGGGATTTGGATTCAAGACGATTTGCTATGCGCCTCCTATGGCTTGGCTTCTTGCGGACATACCCCTTGCGATTATTTACTTATCTAAGCAAAGGAAATTTAAAAAACTGGCAACAGAACAGCAGAATTTGAGTTGTTAATAAAAAACAGAGCCGACGGTCATTAATCCCATCAGCTCTGCTTTTGTTTATATATAGCTAATAATAGTCATATATCAAGATATAATACTATTTTGATACTATTTTTGGTATTCCAAAATATCTCCCGGTTGGCAATCCAATGCTTCGCATATAGCCGATAGGGTGGAAAACCTTATGGCGCTTACCTTACCGGTTTTTATTTTAGACAGATTTACATTTGCTATTCCAACCTTTTCCGACAATTCATTCAGGGACATTTTTCTGTCCGCCATTACTCTGTCCAGTCTTAGTACAATATTTCCCAGACAAAAACAATAAAACATGCTGGAGTTTAATTTACCATAACAAATAGGCGCCGCATTTCTGCGACGCCTTTCGTGTCATATTAGTTTATTCCGGAATCTGAAAATTTGCAGCCTTGCTTGATGTTGTATGGGTTACAGTTTCTTCACTGCCCAATTCCGGTGCCTCATCTTCTTTGCCGCTATCAAACGTGATGTTCACGTCAGCTATCGTTTGAGCGAATGTTATCGTATTAGTTTGTGCATCAATTTCGCCCTCATATACGACTTTAACATATTCACCTTCTTTGATATGATTAGTTTCAAAGTATCTGGATATCCGTATATCATTAAGCGGAACCTTATAGACAATACCTTCCGACGGATCATTACACAAAGAGGAGTCATCAATCAAAACATATTCATCGGTGAAGCTCGTCACTTTTCCGATGATGGATTGCTCATACGGTTCAAACTCCGCTTCTTCCGAGTGTTCACGGGCATATTCAATTATCTTGTTCGCAGCATCTTCGCCAATATAGAAGAGATATCCCCAATTGAATACATTCGTATCTAAATAACCGTCTTCCGTAATCGTAAGAACGTGCTTGTACACACCCAATGCATTTGCGGTAACGGTAAACGAGATATAATTCCTATCGTACTTGCTCCAATTCAGTCCATTTTCTTCGATGAAGGTTGCTTCGTCGCAATCAGATAAAACTTCCCAGATATAGTCATCGTTGGTCAGTTTATAATATTTACTGTCCGCTCCGCCGTCATCTTCGGAAAATCGTTCCAATGAAGTTAGTTTTGACAAATCCACGTTTTCAAATAGTTCGCCTAAAGTGTTGGGTGGATTGTATTCTTCCTTCTTATACGAATAAAACTTATCCGACAACTTAACAGCAACAAATTCGTCTCTGTTCACATTATCTATTAGATAAACATCCGCATCAACTGTGTGCCGTTCTTCGGTGACATGATCATATCCCACGATAGAATATGTGCCAATCTTTTCTCCAACAAATTCCTCGGAAATTGTTCGACCGCCATTTTTTGTGAATTTGACGCCATCAAGCATCAACTCATAATACCTTTCGGATTCGGATAAATAATCCCACGGCCACATAATAGCAAGAGTATCTTCCGTTACATGGAACTCTTTATATCTCCCTTCGTTTGCATTTGGTGTTTTTTCTCCGCCGGGCACTTTACCAACATCCGACAACGAAGGTAAAATAAACGTGACAGCAACGGCTACAACAGCAAAACAGGCGGCTACGGAACCCCATTTAAGCCAAAAGTTTGGCTTTTCTTTTCGTTTGCACTCTGCGGCAGCTTCAACGAGGTCATCATCGAGGTTACCGATGGCATTTGAAAATCTCGGTTTCTTCATATTTCAACGCCCTCCTTAATGAGATAGTCTCTTAGTTTGTTTCGGGTGTAGAACAACATATTTTTGACCTTACTCTCGGTAAAGCCGAAGCGCTCTGCAATATCTCCGATGGTATCGAAGAAGAAATACTTTCGAATAAAGACATTTCGTGCCTCTTCTTTTTGATTACGCAAGAACGCACTGATCAGTTTACCAACATCCTCATCACTCACATCAGGTGCATACCGTTCGTCCGGCAATACTGCCGCAAGTTCATCTAAGGATAGAAGCACCTCTGCCGTCCGTTTTTCACGTTTCATAAACTCAAATCGCTTCAAAGATAGATTTCTCGCAATCTTACAGACAAACGACATAAGATTGTTAGGACGTGTGGGAGGGATTGCATTCCACACACCAACGTATGTATCGTTTACACATTCCTCCGAATCTTCGTGATTGTGTAAAACATTGTAGGCGATGCTATGACAGAGCTTGCCGTACTTTGCATCCGTCTCCTTGATAGCCTGTTCGTCCCGTTCAAAGTAGAGTTCTATGATTCTCAGATCATCCATGTTGTTCACCTCCCTTGTCTGACCTAAAAGCGCTTTCACTTATTAAGTACGTTTTTTTCGGCGTTGGTCTTAAAAAAGCAGCTAACTTTTTTAAAATTATATCATAAAGAATAAAGTTTTTCCACTATACGCAAAAATGACGGCAGAGAGAAGAATCTCCCTGCCGCCGTTGTGTTTATACCGTATAAATCAATTCTGAATTTACAATTTCCGTTGCACGATCACGAATAATGTTCATCTTCTGCATCCAAGCCATAAAAAATACCCCTCTCGAATGAACTAAGTGTTCAAACGAGAGAGGTTTTCTCTTGTATGAAATTAATGTGGGAAAGCCGTATACAGTATCATTTTTGTATCACGAGGCTTTCTGAAAGTCCCGAAACCCTCGATATATAAGGCTTTGTGGACTTTTCGTTTCTTATTCCCACTCAACTGTTGCGGGGGGTTTGGAGGTTACATCGTACGCTACTCTGTTTACATGGGCGCACTCGTTGGTTATTCGGTTAGACACCGTTGCCAGAATATCGTACGGTATTCTCGCCCAGTCGGCAGTCATAAAATCATCGGTGGTTACTGCACGGATTACCACCAGATTGTCGTAAGTTCTGTGGTCGCCCATAACGCCTACAGAATTTACTCCCGGTAATACGCAGAAGAATTGAGCAAGCTGGTTTTCGTATCCGTTTTTGGACATTTCGTCACGGAGAACCCAGTCGGCGTCCTGCAAAATCTTGATCTTTTCTGCTGTGATTTCGCCTATAATTCTAACGCCCAATCCCGGTCCCGGGAACGGCTGACGCCATACCAATTCCCTTGGTATTCCTAACTTTTCGCCTACTGCGCGCACCTCGTCCTTAAACAATTCGCCCAGGGGCTCGATGGTGTCGATAAAGTCTATGTCACTCGGCTTTTCTACCATATTGTGATGCGTTTTAATTACTGCGGTATTGGCTTTGCCATTGCTCATACCCTTGCCGGATTCTATACGGTCAGGATAAATTGTGCCCTGTGCAAAGTAGCCGTCTTTAGCGCGAGCACGCACCTCATCCCAAAATACTTTGTAAAATTCTGTGCCGATGATTTTGCGCTTTTCTTCCGGGTCGGTCACGCCCTTAAGGCAAGATAAAAAGTGGTCTGCGCAATTAACACGCACAAAGTTCATATCAAACAGCCGTGTAAATGTATCCTGTACAAAGTCGCCCTCGTCCTTACGCATTAGGCCGTGGTCAACAAATACACAGGTCAGTTGCTTGCCAACGGCACGGGACAGCAGGGCGGCTGCAACGGAGCTGTCAACACCGCCGGAAAGACCGAGAATTACATTCTTGTCACCGATTTTTTCTTTTAGTTCAGTAACGGTGTTGTCGATAAAATTATCCATAACCCAGTCACCGGTGCAACCGCAAATACGGTACAAAAAATTGTACAGTAATTGGTTGCCGTATTGGCTGTGAGTTACCTCGGGATGAAACTGAACAGCGTACACATTCTTGTCCAAATTCTGCATTGCGGCGCAGGGACAATCATTTGTTTTGCCTATAATTTCGTAGCCCTGTGGCGGAGCAGCGATATAGTCGGTATGGCTCATCCAAACTGTGGATTCTTCGGGAATATCGGCAAATAGCTCTGAGTCGGTGTTGGTTACCTGTAGCTCAATCTTGCCGTATTCGGACACCGGTGCTGTTTGCACCCTGCCGTCGCCCATCCATGCGATTAGCTGACATCCGTAGCAAATGCCCAGTACAGGAATACCTATGTCCAAAATATCCTTTGTGTAATGGGGAGAGCTCATATCAAATACCGAGTTGGGACCACCGGTAAAAATAATGCCTTTGTAGTCATTGGCTTTGATTGTGTCAAGGTCAACGGTGTAAGGCAAAATTTCTGCATACACATGGTGGTCACGCACACGACGAGCAATAAGCTGGTTGTATTGGCCGCCAAAGTCAAGTACTAATATCTTTTCCATACTTTCCTCACAATCATAAAAATTTGCCACTATTATATAACATCAATGTAACCATTTCAACTCTTTTTGGGATAATATAACCGATTTGTAACACTTTACAGTAATATTTATTAAAATTTATTAATATTATATTTTTATAGTTGTATATTTAATATCATTGTGCTATTATATATCCGTGAAATTTTGTTATTCGGAGGAAATGATATGTACAACGACTACTATGATTCAATCGCCAAGGTTGCCGAAACCGACAAAGAGGTTGCCGATGCAATGGCTTTGGAGCTGAAAAGGCAACGGGAAAATATAGAGCTTATTGCATCTGAAAATCTTGTATCTCCACAGGTTATGGCTGCCATGGGTTCTGTGCTCACAAACAAGTATGCCGAGGGACTTCCGGCTAAGCGTTACTATGGCGGCTGTCAGTATGTTGATATTGTAGAGAATATAGCTATAAAAAGGGCATGCGAGCTTTTTGGCTGTGATTATGCCAATGTTCAGCCTCACTCAGGTGCTCAGGCCAACACAGCTGTGTATCTTGCATTACTAAAGCCGGGCGATACGGTAATGGGTATGAGCCTTGATAACGGCGGACATCTGACCCACGGCTCACCTGCCAATATTTCGGGCAAGTATTTCAACTTCGTTCCTTACGGTGTTGATGACGATGGTTTTATCGACCTTGACGCATTTGCAAAGCAGGTTAACAAGGTTAAGCCTCGTCTGGTGGTTGCCGGTGCCTCTGCATATCCGAGAGAAATTGACTTTAAGACCATGGCGGATATTGCTCACGCAAACGGCGCAATGTTTATGGTGGATATGGCGCATATTGCCGGATTGGTTGCGGCAGGTCTGCATCAGTCACCGATTCCGTATGCCGATGTTGTTACTACCACAACTCACAAGACGCTTCGCGGTCCTCGCGGTGGTCTTATCCTGTGCAACAACCCATTCCTGGCAAAAAAACTTAATTCTGCAGTATTCCCCGGCTCCCAGGGCGGCCCTCTTATGCATGTTATTGCAGGCAAAGCAGTATGCTTTGGCGAGGCGCTGAAGCCGGAGTTCAAGGAATACCAGCAGAGAGTAATAGACAACGCAAAAGCACTTGCTAAGGGCTTGACCGACAGAGGTCTCAATCTTGTATCGGGTGGTACGGATAATCACCTTTGCCTTCTTGACCTGCGTGGTACAGGCGTAAACGGCAAGGAACTTGAGGCAAGACTGGATGAGGTACACATTACCCTCAACAAAAATACTGTTCCCAACGAACCGTTGTCACCGTTTGTTACCAGCGGCGTGCGTATCGGTACTCCTGCCGCCACAACAAGAGGCCTTGATACAGACGATTTTGACAAGATTGCTCAGTATATTGCCTATGCGGTTACCGACTACGACAACAAGAAGGACGAGATTCTAAAGGGTGTTGCAGATATTTGTGCAAAGTATCCACTCTATGAGTAAGAGATGACGGTATGAAGATATTTTTGATTTCTATTCTCAAGCTGGGTTTGCGTATTCTGTACGCACCAATCAAATTGTTCAAAACAAAGGACAGGATTGTATATCTGTCGCGCCAAAGCAACGAAAAGAGCATTGATATGCTCCTGTTAGAAAAAGCCATTGCTGCCCAAAACCCAAATGTTGAGCAAGTGTTTAGAGTCAGGATGATTGACGACGGCTTGGCTGCTAAACTGAAGTATTGCTTTTATGTAATCGGGGATATGTACTATCTGGCCACCTCACGGGTAGCAATACTGGATACCTACTCAATTACCGTATCCTGCCTTAAGCATAAGGAATCTCTTAAGGTAATTCAGCTGTGGCATGCGCTGGGCGCTCTTAAGAAATTCGGATTGCAGTCTGTGGGAGCAAAGGACGGTAGGGACGAAAGCATCAGTCGTGCCATGTGTATGCACAAGAATTACGACTATGTTATTGCACCCAGTCCTGCCACAGCCAAATTCTATATGGAGGCATTCGGCGTTGACCAAAGCAGGATTAAGATTTGTCCCATGCCGCGAGTTGACCGAATAACGGACGGTATGGCAAAGACCACAGAGTTCTTTAGCCTTAATCCCGGTGTCGGAGCAAAAAAAATTGTCGTGTATGTCCCCACATTCCGTGAGCGCGAGGCATATATTACCCAGATGCTAAAGACGGAGTTTGAGGATATGGAGGATTATCAGCTGATTATCAGTCCCCATCCCTTATCCAAGGCTCCTCAGGACGAGAGGTATTTGCCTAACGGTAGTTTTTCGTCCTTGGATTTGATGAAGATAGCTGACATTATCATTACCGACTACAGTGCCTGTGCCTTTGAGGCGGCATTGCTGATGAAGCCTCTTTATTTCTTCGTACCGGATTACAAGGAATACAACTCCGATAGGGGAGTAAATATTGATATTAAGGAAGAGATGCCGGACGCCGTATTTGAGCAGGCTGATGAATTAGCCGCAGCCATTAAGGCAGGTAACTACAATATGGCGGCACTGTATTCCTTTAAGGACAAATATGTTCAGACTAATAACGGCAGCAACGCAGATGTTTTGGCAAAATTTGTGTTGATGCAAATGTAGGAGTTATATATTATGAGACGAGTATTAACATACGGCACATTCGATTTATTGCATTACGGCCATATCGAAATCTTGAGGCGTGCAAAGGCTTTGGGCGACTATCTTATAGTGGCTCTTTCTACCGACGAGTTCAACGCCCTTAAGGGAAAGGTTGCCTACCACAGCTACGAAACCAGAAAAAAGATGCTGGAGGCAATTCGATATGTTGACCTTGTTATCCCGGAAAACAGTTGGGAGCAAAAGCTTGATGATGTAAAAACATATCATATTGATACTGTTGTTATGGGATCCGACTGGGCAGGCTCAGACAAGTTTGATTACCTCAAGGATTATTGTCAGGTGGTATATCTGGACAGAACTCCGGGTGTATCCACCACTATGATAAAAAATGACCTTCAGCTTAAGGAGGCTGTCCGTGACAAGGACCAGCTTCCGGAATAATATATTATTTTAGGGGATTATTTGCAGTGTTTAATCGAACAAAATCAAAGATTAAAAAACTGAATAGCAGCGTAAAGCCCTCCTACCTCAAGTACTCCGCATATCCCATAGAGGACAAAACGGTGTTGTTGGAGGGAGGTCAGGGCTCCAATATCCACGGCAATATGTTTGCTATGCTTAAAGAATTATGCACAAACTCAATGTGGAAGGACTACAAGCCGGTGTTTGTGGTTACAGAGGGCACTATGTCCAAGGCCGCTGACAAGATGGCTTTATACGGATTTGACGGCGTAGTACTTACCGTGCGGAATTCCGACGAGTATTGTCGCTATCTTGCAACAGCAAAGTATCTTATGACCGACAATTCTTTTCCGCCTTATTTCAGCAAGCGTCAGGAGCAGGTTTTCTTTAACACCTGGCACGGCACGCCTCTCAAGACCTTAGGTATGTCCGACAAGTCCAATTTGGCATCGTTGGCTAATATCCAAAAGAACTACTTGATGAGCGACTACGCATTGTTCCCTAATGAGTTTACAAAGAATGTGTTTATGCAGGACTATGACCTGGAGCCTATTTTTAGAGGCAGGTCCCTTGTTGCCAATTATCCACGCAATTATGTTTTTTACCAAAAGGATGTTACCCGCCTGCGACAACAGTTCGGCTTTGGTAACAAGACAGTGTTTGCATATATGCCTACATGGCGGGGAACGGGTCGTACTGCCAATACAGAGTACCAAATCAAGGAGACCTTGCGGATTTTGCGAGAGTTCGACAAGCTGCTGAGGGATGACCAACTTCTGCTGGTTAATTTGCATTTTTTGTTGGCAAACAGCATCGATTGCGGCGAATTTAAGCACATAGAGAGCTTTCCTGATTTGTACGAGACCTATGAGGTGTTGGCTGCTTGCGACGGCCTTGTTACCGATTACTCCAGCGTGTTCTTTGATTTTGCAGTCACCGGCAAAAAAATTATTCTTTTTGCCTATGACAAGGAGAACTATCTTTTCACCCGCGGTACATATATACCCTTTGAGTCATTGCCGTTTCCTATATGCGAGACTGTTGAGGACACTGTCGCACAGATGTCAACCGCAGTTGAGCCCTATGATGATTTTGTAACTCGGTATTGTCCTAACGGGTCGTACGACAGCTGCTGTAATTTGTTCGATATGCTGGTAAAAGGCGAGTCCCAATATTATACTATCAATCAGCACAAGGCCAATGACAATATTTGCCTTTTGTATGTGGGTACTATACCGGAGACCTATTTTGACAATATCAAAAAGTATATGAGCGACAATCCTCAGTATAAGTATGTGATCGCTTATCGCCATAATTTTACAAAAAAGACAAAAGAATTTGTGGATTCCTTGGATGATGATGTCGCTACCTTGGGCATTATTACTGCCTTTCAGTTTCGGCTGGGCGAGGCTGCTGCCTTTGCTGCCCGTAGGCAGCTGGGTATTTTCAAAAGCAACAAGAAGATTGATGACCTTTTGACCAGAGAAAGAGACAGACTATTCTATTCCATAACGCCAAAAAGGATTGTGGATTTTTCCTGCGGCAACACATTGATTGCAGGCGTGTTGTCCAAAATGACCGGCGAAAAGATTTTTGTTGAGCACGGCAAATTCTTTAGCGTCAGTCCTCGATTTGCAAAAACTGCAAAGTATGTTAAGGCTTACGAAAAGAATTGCGGCTTTAAGTGCGACAATCGTGTAGAAATTGAGGAGCAGCAGTATTTGTCGGAAAACCAAGACAATCCGCTGGCTGATTATACTTTTAGAAAAAATTCCAGTATGGACAATATCCTGCCTATATATTTAAGAGGCAGACACAGTATGAAGTGTATCAGCCTGTTCCGTCTCAAAACACCGGTAAAGATTAGAATGAAGGATACCTATTTGACTGTGGGAGACAATCAGTACAAAGCCCATTTCTTTGCCACAAGGAACAGAAGGTCAACTCATCATATCGGTATTTACTCCTTCAGCGTTCCCATGAGCGATGTTGTGGATATGCCGGCAACTAATATGGTTGCCCTGTGCTACAAAAATGAATTGGGCAAGATTGTTCAGTGTCATGTAATCTATTTTTCGCTGATATACAGGTTTTTCCTGGGTCTTAGAGGACCGGTTAGTTACGACAAAAAGACGGATACCGTAGCAATCTTTAGGCAATCCAAAAACAACAGACTTAATGTATATGTACGAAAGCATATTAAGTCCGACAAATTTTCAGAACAGGTAAAGCAGTGCATCGCCTATTTTGCATCATTGCTGTGGCACAGCAGAAAAGCTGACAACCTCATCATTTTGTACGAAAAGAATTCTTCCAAGTATGAGGAGAGCGCCAGCGTTACATTTGAGTATTTGGTTGACCACGGATACAGGGATGCTTACTTTATCGTTGACAAGGATTATGAGTACATTGACCGTATTCCCGAAAAATACTTGTCCAATATTGTGTATAAGAATACGCTGAAGCATTATTTGTATTTCTTCAAGGCAAAGACCTTTATCGGTACCGAGGCGTTGGTGCATGCCATCGACCTTAAGATATTCAATATCCTTGCCCTCAAGAAAATTGCCGACAAAAACCTGAATTATGTATTCTTGCAGCATGGCGTAATGTATATGGTGTCTCTTGACAGCGAGGCTCGCAATATGTTCAACCGCAAGCGGTTGTTGGGAAAGTACCGTGTTGTCGTATCCTCTCATGCAGAGGCGGACCACTTTACACAATTGGGCGGCCATTTGCCGGAGGACCTGTATATCACCGGATTGCCGAAGTTCGACCGCAATGTATTGTCACCGGACGCCGACAAGATTGTTATTATGCCTACTTGGCGCCCTTGGGAAATCAATATGGACCGTGATGATTTTGTTCACACCGGTTATTTTATGATGCTCAAAAAATTGTACAACAGCGTACCGGATGAGCTCAAGGACAAGGTACTGGTGCTGCCCCATCCCTTGATTGTCAACGAGCTTCGCAATACGAATTTCGATTTTGGCGGCAATGTTGTTATCGGCGCCAGATATGACGACATTCTCCAGCAGGCAAGACTGCTGATTACCGACTACTCATCAATTGCCTATGACGCATTTTATCGTGGAGCGAGAGTAATCTTTTATTGGGAAGAAAAGGATTATTGTATGTCCCAGTACGGTCCCAGCACAAAGCTTATGCTTAATGAGGATAATGTGTATGGCGACTATTTTTACAGTACCGACGGTCTTAGCGAGGCAATTAGCAGGAATTACTATAATCCGCAGACTGAGGAGTACAAGCAAAAGTATTCTCATATTGTAGAATTCCACGACGGAAAGAATACAGAACGCCTTATCCAATCACTAAAGGAAGACGGAATTATAAAAATATAGTTAGAAGGTTGAATATGAGTTACACAATATCAAAAAAATATGCCTCTATGAAGCCATCTGCCGTAAGAGAAATCCTTAAGGCTACTTCTCAACCGGGTATGATTGCCTTTGCCGGCGGTTCTCCCGCAGTTGAGGCCTTTCCCTGCGATGAGGTAAAAAAGCTTTCGGCCGAGATTTTGGCAGAAGACCCTGTGTCGGCATTGGTGTACGGCGTCAGCGAAGGCTATGAGCCCTTGAGAGATACCGTAAAGGCTTGGCTGAAAAAGCGTAACGGCATCGGTACCGACGACGATACTGTAATTATTACCTCCGGCGGTACTCAGGTTATGGATATTGCCACTCGAATTCTTACCGACGAGGGAGATACGGTTATTTGCGAGGAGCCGTCCTTTATCGGCTCACTTAACGCATTCCGTTCTCACGGTTGCAAGCTCAAGGGCGTACCTATTGACTGTGACGGAATGAATATTGACGCATTGGAGCAGGTAATTAAAGAGACTCCCCGGGCAAAATTCATTTACACTATACCTAATTTTCAGAATCCCGGCGGTACAACCCTGTCCTGGGAAAAGCGCAAGCGTATGTACCGACTGGCAAAGGAGAACGGCCTGGTTATAGTAGAGGACGACCCGTACGGCAATCTAAGAACAGCGGGTGATCCGATACCTGCCATAAAGACTCTTGACCGTGACGGAATAGTAATATATGCCGGTTCGTTCTCAAAGATACTTGCGCCCGGTATTCGTGTTGCCTATGCCGTAGTTCCAAGCAAAATGGCAGGCTCATTTACTATCGGCAAGCAAGTCAGCGATGTTCATACAGGTGTACTCAACCAGATGATAGTTCATCGCTGGTTTGAGGAATATGATGTGGATGCTCATATTGACCGGATATGCAAGGTGTATCGTCGCAAACTCAATCTTATGTGCGATATGCTGGATGAACATTGCCCGGAGATACAGTATGTCAGACCCCAAGGCGGCTTGTTCCTTTGGGCAAGACTGCCGGACAATGTGGATATGACGGATTATTGCAATCGACTGGTGGAGCGCAGAGTAGCAGTTGTACCGGGCAGTGCATTCCTTATTGATGATACAGCCGGGTGCAGTTATGTGCGACTAAATTTTTCTACCCCCGATGATGACAGTATTGTAGAGGGCGTAAAAATTATGGGCGAAACCTTAAGAGAATATTAAAGAAAAGAGAAGAGATATGTCACAGGAAACAAAAGCAGAAAGAAAAAAGAGGAGCTTGTCCCTAATCCAGCCAACATCAATCCCAACCCTGGGCAATTACCTCGGCGCCATGAGGGGATGGCCAACATTTCAGCAGGATTTCGATACCATATTCGGTATTGCAGACCTGCACTCCATTACCGTAAGACAGGAGCCGGCAAAGCTTCGTCAGCAAACTACACAGCTTTATGCAATGCTGCTGGCATTGGGCCTTGACCCTCAGGAGGGTATCGTGTTTGTGCAGTCCCATGTGCCTGCCCACTCTCAGCTGGGTTGGCTGTTGAATTGCTATACCCAGTTTGGCGAGCTTAACCGTATGACTCAGTTCAAGGACAAGTCGGTACAGCACGCAGATAATGTTAACGCCGGATTGTTCACATATCCTTGCTTGATGGCTGCCGATATTCTGCTGTACCAGGCGGATATTGTGCCGGTGGGCGCAGACCAAAAGCAGCATTTGGAGATTACTCGTGATATTGCCGAAAGATTCAATGGTATCTACGGCAATGTGTTTACCGTTCCGGAGCCTTATATTCCTAAAACCGGCGCTCGTGTGATGTCCTTGCAAAACCCCACAAGCAAGATGTCCAAGTCGGACCCTAATCCAAAGGGCACCGTTTATCTTACCGATGAACCCGGCGTTATTATGAAAAAGTTTAAGTCAGCTGTTACCGACAGCGAGATGTCCGTTCACTACGGCGAGGGCAAGGACGGTATCAATAACCTGATGACCATATATTCTGCCGTTACCGGCGACAGCCTTGAGACTATCGAGCACGACTTCAGCGGCAAGGGCTACGGCGATTTCAAAAAAGCGGTTGGCGAGGCGGTTGTTGCTGAGCTTGAGCCTATTCAGGCTAAATATAATCAGTATATGCAGGATAAGGCATATATGCAGGAGTGTTGGACTCACGGTGCCGATATTGCTTCCCGTGTTGCCGGCAGAACATTATCCAAGGTGATGAAAAAAATCGGATTTTTGCAAAAATGATGCATAGGAGAATATAGATGGGCATTAACAACATCATCAATTTGCTTGGTGGACTCGGCTTGTTCCTCTTCGGTATGAAGTATATGAGCGATGGCCTTAGCCAAGTAGCAGGCAACAAAATGAAATCGTTGCTGGAAAAGTTAACTCGTAACAGATTCAAGGGATTCCTGCTGGGCGTATTGGTAACCGCCATTATTCAGTCATCGTCAGCCACCACGGTTATGCTGATGGGCTTTCTTAACGCAGGTATTATGGATTTGGCTCAGGCAACCGGAGTTATCATCGGTGCCAACATAGGTACCACAATCACGGCTGTGCTTATTGCTATTGATGTGTCCTTTATCGCACCGTTTTGTATATTTATCGGCGCCGCGATAGCACTTTTTTCAAAAAAGCAAACCCAAAGATATATCGGCCAGATTATTCTCGGATTCGGTATTCTGTTCTTTGGCCTAAAGTATATGAGTGGCGACAGCGCCATGGGAGTTCTCAAGACCAGCGAGGCCTTTCAGAGCTTCATTACCAAGGCTAATAATCCGATACTCGGACTGCTTATCGGTATTGTTATGTGCTCGGTATTGCAATCATCCAGTGCCTCCATCGGTGTACTCCAGGTGCTTGCTATGCAGGGTATTATGCCAATGAGCTTTGCCATATATCTTATCATTGGTATCAATGTGGGCTCTGCCATGCCTCTTTTCCTGTCGGCTATCGGCGCAAAAACAAATGCAAAGAGAGCTGCGGTAATCTACTTCCTGTTTGATTTTGTGGGTATGGTGATATTTATGCCTGTGGCAATGTTTACGCCTTATGCCCACTGGCTCACCACAGTATCCGACAAGGGCGCTGTTCAGGTAGCGGCAGGACATATTGTATTCAAGGTTGTTACTGCCGTAGTGCTTTTGCCTTTCATAAAGACTATCGTAAAGATTTCCGAAAAGCTGGTAGTAGAAAAAGAGCACGAAACAAATATGCGATTCCAGTATATCGACAAGAAGACCAGTACCAACCAGTTCAGTACCGCTTTGCAGATAGGCAGTGAGGTTGAGCGTATGGCAAAGCTGGTTAGGGAAAACTTTATTCTTGCCTGCGACGGATTCCTGAATGCGGACATCTCCAACCAGCGTAAAATAAAGGAAAACGAGGAGCTTATTAACTGGCTGAATCACAGCATCAGCGATTTTTTGGTTACTGTTACTTCCCAAACCCTCAGCGGTGATGTATCCGAGTATCTTGGCAAGCTGTTCCACACTATCACGGATTTGGAGCGTATCGGAGACCACGCTCTCAATATTATGGAACGTACTTCTGCGGCGTTGGAAAATAATATCGGCTTTACAAACGCCGGTCTTGCCGAGTTCAAGGAAATATATGACCTGGACCTGGAGCTTTTTGACCACAGTATTGCTGCGTTTGTAAACAAAAGACTGCCTGATGACGAGGAGCATTTGCTCCACTATATGGAGGATAGGATTGACGCTCTTACTATTCAGGCACAGGATAACCATGTAGAAAGACTTAGAGAAAAGAAATGCCATACCTCATCCGGCGTTATATTTACAAAGGCATTGCAGGATTTGGAGCGTGTTGGCGACCATTCCTACAACATCGCATGGGCTGCCCGTAAGGACAAGGACCTCATCAGACAGATATAGGCATTATCCACGCAGACGGTGCGGCGGTGGATAATATAAATGTATATAATATAATAATGGACCGGGGTACACGCCACCAATGCAGAGATACCTGTTATTGTGGCAGGCTTTACCCAAAACAGCGTTACCCATTATGTGGGCAATGTTACTTTCGCTAATATTAATATGGAATATTCACCTTACAAAGAGGTGTATGATAAGCGTCGCTTTATTCCCGAATACAGCGATGTGTATCCCGAGGCTTGGCGTTTTCGCAATTTGCCTGCTTATGCAATTTGGGCACGCCATGTCAAAGGGACTTAAACTATGCGATTTTCAGTGCTCCACCCCTCGCAGCACTTGGAAAAAAGAATTTATTATGGAGGATGTTATCTAAGATAACGACGTTGCTATGGAAATTATTGATGTTTGCAAACAATTTCGTTTTGACGGAGACTTTGTTTCCTGCAAGGAGTTCGGCTCAGGCCATATTAACAAAACCTATATCGCCGAGTACAACGACAACGGTCACACCCAAAATTATGTAGTGCAGAGGGTAAACAACAATGTTTTCAAAAACATTGACGACCTTATGAACAATGTATTTGCCGTAACCTCGTATCTTCGCGATGTTATTACTAAGAACGGCGGCGACCCGGATAGGGAAACACTGCATTATATTCGCACCAAGGACGGCGACAAATACCTAAAGGCCGATGACGGCGGATTTTATCGTGCATACATTTTTGTAAAAGATTCTATCAGCTATGACAGTGTTGACAGTGCGGAAACCTTTATGTCCAGCGGCGTTGCCTTTGGCAGATTCCAAAGACTGTTGTCGGATTTTGATGCTGATACTCTTGCCGAGACTATTCCTAATTTTCACAACACACCATGGAGGTATGAAAATGAGTTTATGCCTGCGGTGCAGAGGGACGCAGTCGGCAGAAAAAGCAGCTGCGTTCAATTGATAGACGATTATATCAGCCGTCGCTCCGTTATGTCCAGGCTCACGGATATGATTGATTCCGGCGAACTTCCGCTGCGAGTTACACATAATGATACCAAGCTTAACAATGTTATGTTCGACGCCAATACAGGCGAGTGCGTGTGTGTTATTGACCTGGATACCGTTATGCCCGGACTTGCCCTTTATGACTTTGGCGACTCCATAAGATTCGGCGCTTCTACCGCCAGCGAGGATGAGCAGGATTTGGACAAGGTGTATATGGATATCGACTACTTTGCCGCTTACGCAAAGGGCTTTTTGAGCGAAGCAGGAGAGGCGCTGACCCAGGCAGAAAAAGATAATCTGGCATTCTCTGCATTGCTGATGACATTGGAGTGCGGAATGCGTTTTCTCACAGATTATCTAAATGGCGATACATATTTTAATACAGAATATGACGACCAGAATTTGGCTCGTGCCAAGAACCAAATGAAGCTGGTAAAGGATATGGAAGCAAAGATGCCTGTGATGGAACAAATAATAAAGGAACTGTAATATATGCTAAAAAAGAATGACGACATACAGCTCGATATTGAGTCCGTGACCTCGGAGGGCTCTGCGGTAGGGCATTATGACGGTATGGCGGTGTTTGTTAGAGGTGCAGTTCCCGGAGACACAATCATTGCCCATATTATCAAGGTATCCAAGAGATATGCTGTTGCCACCCTCAAGGAGTTGCTTGTTGAATCCTGCAGTCGTATCGTGTCTGATTGTAATGTGTCATCGGGATGCGGCGGGTGTTCTTTCAGAAATATGACATACGACCGGGAGCTGATATATAAGCACGACAGAGTGGTTGATGCCGTTACCCGTATCGGTCATCTGGATGTGCCGGTTGCGGATGTAATAGGCGCCGACGACATTGACCGTTATCGCAACAAGGCGCAGTACCCGGTTAGCATTGCCGATGGGCAGTTGACGGTGGGATTTTATGCCTACAAGAGTCATCGCATTATCCCTTGCAGCGATTGCCGATTGCAGCCTGTTGAATTTGAGGCGTGTATTGACGCTTTTTCCCAATGGGTCAGGAGTGCAAATGTCGATTCCTATGACGAGAATACCGGCAGGGGATTGTTGCGTCATATATATCTTCGCAAGGCCTTTGGTACGGGGCAGATTATGGCCTGCGCTGTGGTAAACGCAACTACCGTACCGCAACAGGATTTACTTGTCGAATTGCTAATTGCCGTACCGGGCGTAGCCTCTGTTTGCATCAATATCAATACCCGGCCGGGAAATGTTGTGTTGGGCAAAACTACTGTCACTGTTTGGGGCAGCGAGAGCATAACCGATACCTTGCTTGGCAAGAAGTTTTTAATTTCTCCTAATTCCTTTTATCAGGTCAATCATAACCAGTGCGAAAAGCTTTATGCAAAGGTGCTTGATTACGCCGGATTAACCGGTACGCAGACTGTTATCGACCTGTATTGCGGCGCAGGCACTATCGGCCTTTGCATAGCCCACAAAGCAAAGCGGATTATCGGAGTAGAGATTATTCCCCAAGCAATAGAGAATGCAAAGATTAATGCAAATATAAATAATATTGACAATGCAGAGTTCTTTTGCGGTGACGCATTTGACCTTGCTTTATCGCTGGAGAATAGGGGAATAAGCCCGGATGTTGTTATCCTGGACCCTCCCCGTAAGGGCTGCCAAAAGGAACTGTTTGATGTAATAAGCAGGATGTCGCCACACAGGATTGTATATGTGTCCTGTGATAGTGCCACATTGGCTC
>JAQXWS010000075.1 GCA_029225565.1 Eubacteriales bacterium | reverse complement strand
TGAATTTCGTTTTCTTGCGAGGGAAGATGTATGCTTATACCTCGACTGAGCAAAAAACGAAAAACGCCAAAAGCGGCTTAGATTCATCATTAGATGTCTAAGCCGCTTTTACAATCTCTACGAGTGCGATAAATCGCACCTACCTTTCTTTACACAAGAGAGGCAGAAATCGGTTGCATATTATATTATTTTGCGTGGTTCAACCCACTTTATCGACTGTCTGAAAACTCCCGATTGGGAGTTTTTTTGTTATATAGCCTTTGTCTCGCAGTACAGACAACGGAATGTGCCCTTGTTGTCCGTACGCTTGAAAATATGGTCAATATTCTCGTTATTACAGATGCAACGGGGATTGGGACATTTGATAATATTTACCAGCTTATCCGGAGGGGTAAGCTTCTTTTTTTCTACCCTGACGCTGTTTTTGATAATATTAACAGTTGCGTTTGGCGCAATATAAGCGATTACATCCAAGTCGAGGTCAATCAGGGTATTAATCTTGATAATATCCTTGATTTTGTTTTTTGAGGATTTTGCGTTGGTAATGATAGCCACCTGACAATCCAATTTGTTGAGCCGCAGGTCGTTGTACACACGCATACCCTCTCCGGCAGGAATATGGTCGATAACATATCCATTCTCAATAGAATCAATATTCATTACATCATACCTCCCCACTCCAGTAATTTGATAATAAGAGCCATACGAATGTACTTACCGTTGAGCGCCTGTACAAAATACTTTGCACGCGGGTCGTCGTCCACATCGGTGCTAATCTCGTTAACTCTTGGTAACGGGTGCATGATAGTCAAATCCTGCTTTGCGTTCCACAATTTCTTTTTGTCAAGAATAAA
The DNA here is from genome assembly GCA_029225565.1 of Eubacteriales bacterium. Lineage (GTDB taxonomy): Bacteria > Bacillota > Clostridia > Oscillospirales > Acutalibacteraceae > Eubacterium_R. Next base: position 20,229 of record JAQXWS010000075.1, on the reverse strand, counting down.
GGCGTCCTTATGTTTTAGGTACTCTTCTTCTGAGAAAAAGCGTTCACGCTGGATTCGGGTCATATACAGCACATCAAGGTCGGGCATAACAGCCTCCATAGTTTCGACCTGTGCATACTTGCAGCCGCTGGGCTCCAACACATCACTGATGATATAGTCGGGAACCTGCAACTCCTTTGGCGCAATCAAGGCGAAGCGAACATTCTTGTATCTGCACATAGCCTTAATCAAAGAATGGACTGTTCTGCCGAATTTCAAATCGCCGCACAAACCGATGGTAAGGTTGTCAAATGTCCCCTTTTCTCTGTAAATAGTCAGCAGGTCGGTGAGGGTTTGGGTTGGGTGTGCGTGACCTCCGTCGCCTGCGTTAATAATAGGTACGGCAGAACGATAGGCGCCCACCCTGGGTGCGCCCTCCAAGGGATGGCGCATAGCGATAATATCCGCATAACAACCTGCCATACGCACAGTATCCTCCACCGACTCGCCCTTGGTGGCCGATGAGGAGCCTGCATCATCAAAGCCAAGCACATGCCCGCCCAACTCATACATAGCTGCAGTAAATGATAAGCGTGTACGAGTGCTGGGCTCAAAAAACAGAGTAGCCAATTTTTTGCCCTGGCAATAATGTGCATACTTTTCCTTGTGCTCGATTATGTCCATAGCAAGAGCGATCATCTCGTCAATCTCCTGCAATGACAAATCCGTGGTATCTAATAAATGTCGCATATATCAGTCCTTTGCTCCGTTAACCTCAAGATACTTCTTGATACGCTCTACATTCTCTCTGTTTGCTTCGTCCTCCTCAAGATATTCGATGATGTCATATACATCAACAACAGAATATACCGGGAAGCCGTATTCCTCGCCAACCTCAGCCATTGCTGACTTTTCGGTTTGACCCTTTTCCTTACGGTCAACCATAACAAAAACGGCAGCCACCTTGCTGTCAAGGCCTGAGAGAATACTCATACTCTCTCTGATTGCGGTACCGGCGGTGATAACATCCTCGACAATAACAATATCCTCGCCGTTTTTGGGTGTGTAGCCAACAAATACGCCACCCTCACCGTGATCCTTTTCTTCCTTGCGGTTAAAGAAAAACGGAACATCCAAACCGGTGCCAGCCAGCGCTACCGCAACAGACACGGCAATGGGGATTCCCTTGTATGCAGGGCCATAAAGCACAGCCTTTTTGTTACCCAGCTTTTCGTTATATGCCTTTGCATAAAACTCTCCAAGCTTTTGGATTTGCTCGCCGGTTTTGATGTCACCGGCGTTGATGAAATATGGTATTTTTCTGCCGCTTTTGGCTGTAAAGTCGCCAAATTTGAGTACTCCTGCGCTCTCCAAAAACTGAATAAATTCTCTCTTATATCCTTCCATAATTACTCTCCTACAAATTCCTTAACGCATCTTCTGTATGCCGCAACAGGGTCATCGGCTGCGGTTATAGGTCTGCCAACAACAATGTAGTCGGAGCCGATTTCCTTTGCTTTGGCAGGAGTGGTAACGCGCACCTGATCTCCCACATCACCGTCGGCAAATCTGACTCCCGGTGTCACGGTCATAAAGTCCTTGCCGCAGGCCTCCTTAACCATACCTGCCTCCAGCGGAGAACAAACAACGCCGTCAAGTCCGGCTTCCTTGGCATTGAGTGCATATTTTACAATAGTGTCGTTGATAGGAGCATTAATCAGCAGTTCATTCTGCATTCTCTCCTCGCTGGTAGAGGTGAGCTGTGTAACTGCTATCAAAAGAGGTCTGGTGCCATCCTCACGGGTAAGTCCCTCAACAGCGGCTTTCATCATATCGATGGTGCCGGCGGCGTGGAGATTGGTCATATCCACATCCAGCTTTGACAACACAGCCATGGATTTTTTTACTGTATTAGGAATATCGTGTAGCTTAAGGTCAAGAAAAATCTTGTGTCCCCTACTCTTAATTTCTTTTACAATTTGCGGTCCCTCTGCGTAAAACAACTCCATACCGATCTTAACAAAAGGCTTTTCGTCACGGAATTTGTCCAAAAAAGCGAAGGTCTGCTCTGCGCCGGCAAAATCGCATGCGATAATAACATCCTTACCCATCAATCAATCACTCCTATTATATCACTTATTTTTTCTATACCAAGGCGCTGACATTCCTGTGGCAGAGCCTCAATTATCTCCTTACATATATATGGGTTTACAAGATTAGCGGCGCCCACCTGCACGGCAGTAGCACCGGCCATCATCATCTCGATAACATCCCTTGCAGTGCTGACGCCGCCGCACCCCATAACAGGGATATTGCAGGCCTTGGATACCTGATATACCATACGCACAGCCACAGGAAAAATAGCGTCACCGCTGAATCCACCCATTTTGTTGGCAATAACCGGCTGACGACGATTGATGTCAATACGCATACCCAGCAATGTATTGATTAGGCAAATGCCGTCGGCACCAGCCTCCTCGCAGGCCTTTGCGATAGCCACAATATCGGTAACATTGGGTGACAGCTTAATAAAAACAGGCTTTGTGGTAACAGCCTTTACGGCTTTAGTAACCTCTGCAGCGCAGTCCGGTTGGGTACCGAAGGACATACCGCCGCCATGGACATTGGGACAGGAAACATTGACCTCCAGTATGCCCACCTGTTCTTCCTTGTCAAGCTTTTCGCAGGTGTAGGCATAGTCCTCGACACTAAAGCCTGACACATTGGCGATTACCTTTTTGTTAAAATACTTTTTCATTTCTACCAGCTCGTGGCTGATAACATGGTCAACGCCCGGATTTTGCAGTCCCACGGCATTAATCATACCGTTTTTGCACTCGGCTATACGGGGAGTGGGATTGCCGAATCTGGGGTCCTTTGTAGTACCCTTAAACGAAAAGGAGCCCAGAATATTGATGTCGTACAAATCCTTGAACTCACTGCCGAATCCGAAGGTACCGGAAGCAGGCACAACAGGATTGTCCATCTGCATACCGGCAAGATTAACAGACAAATCTACCATATAATCTCCTCCTTAACCAGCACCGGTCCGTCCTTGCATATACGCTTGCTGCCGTACTTTGTCTTGCAGGAGCATCCCATACAAGCGCCGAAGCCACAGCCCATACGCTCCTCAAAGCTGAACTGACCCGATACATCAGTTGCATTGTACAATGCCTTGAACATAGGCAACGGACCGCAGGCGTAAAAATAATCGTAGTCCAAGTCCTTAATTGCGTCGGTAACAAATCCTTTTATACCCATCGTTCCGTCCACTGTGGCAACAATAACTTCAATCCCCAGCGCCTCAAATTCGTCGGCGTAAAACACCTCGTCTGCCGTGTTAAAGCCCAGAACAACCACCGGCCTTTGGCCATCGGCAATCAATGTCTTAGCCAAATTATACATTGGCGGTACGCCAACTCCGCCGCCAACAAGAAGCGGATTTTTTGACTTGCTAATATCGTAGCCGTTGCCAAGACCTACAAGACAGTCCAAAAGCGTACCGGGCTGCATAGCAGACATTTGCTGTGTACCCTCACCCACTACCTTATATATGATGGTGATAGTGGCGTCATTGTAGTCGCATACAGAAATGGGACGGCGTAGGAACTTACCCTCCAGTTTTATGTTAATGAACTGTCCCGGCGCTGTAATAGCACCGGTGTCCCCCTGCAAAACCATTTTGAAAACAGTCGCAGTCAACGGCTCGTTGGATAATATCTTATAACAATTTTGCATACTCATAAATTACTCCGCATCAATGGTGGATACTCCCAATGTCAACTCCTCAAGCACATCAAGAAGAACCTTTACGGTATCAAGAGAGGTAAACATAGTAACATTGTTGTCAACGGCTGCACGCCTGATTTCGCTGCCGTCGGAATGGGAGTCACCGGCATTGATGTCAATTGTGTTGATTACATAAGCGATATGACCCTGTCTCAGCGCCATAAGAATCTCGTCACTGTCGTCAGCAGTCAGCTTATGGCGTACTCTGGTACGGATATTATGCTCTTTTAGGTACTTTGCGGTACCCTCAGTAGCCTCAATATTGAAGCCAAGGTCATAAAACCTCTTGATAAGCGGCAATGCCGTAGGCTTGTCGTTGTCGGCAATGGTAACCAGCACGGTGCCGTAATTAGCTACATTCATACCCGACGCCTGAATCGCCTTGTACAAAGCACGGGTCAGGGACTTGTCGTAGCCGATTGCCTCGCCTGTTGACTTCATCTCCGGGGACAAATAAGTGTCCATACCCTTAAGCTTGCTAAAAGAGAATGCCGGCGCCTTAACATACCAGCGCTTTTTCTCTGCAGGGTAAACATCTGTGTATCCCTGCTCCCTCAAGGAATGACCCAAAATAACCTGAGTGGCAATGTGAGCCATTGGCACGGAGGTAGCCTTGCTCAAAAACGGTACTGTACGGGACGAACGAGGATTGACCTCGATAACATAAACATCGTCATTTTCATCTGCTATAAACTGGATATTGTACAGGCCTACTATGCCGATTGCCTTGCCTAATTTTACTGTATAGTCAAGTATCTTGTCCTTAATTTCTTGGCTAACCGAGAAAGTTGGATATACAGAAATACTGTCTCCGGAATGTACGCCGGTACGCTCAACATGCTCCATAATACCCGGCACAAACACATTCTCGCCGTCGCAAATGGCGTCAACCTCAAGCTCCCTGCCCATAATGTACTTATCTACCAGTACCGGCTGTTCGGTATTTATCTCTACCGCCGTTTGCAGATAGTGGCGCAGGGATTCCTCGTTGGCAACAATTTGCATTGCTCTGCCTCCAAGAACAAATGACGGACGAACAAGCACGGGATAACCGATACTCTCTGCTACCCGAACGCCCTCCTCAATATCGGTAACGGCAAGACCCTTTGGCTGTGGTATGCCAAGCTCTGTCATTACCTTTTCGAAGGAATCTCTATTCTCTGCTCTGTCAATAGCTGCAACATCGGTACCGATAATGGGTACGCCCAGAGCATCAAGAGGCGGTGCAAGGTTGATTGCCGTCTGGCCTCCCAGGGAAACAACAATTCCCAAAGGATTTTCCAGGCAGATGATATTCATAACATCCTCAACGGTCAGCGGCTCAAAATATAGCTTGTCCGATGTGGTGTAATCGGTGGATACAGTCTCCGGGTTATTGTTAATAATAATAGCCTCGTAGCCGGCATCACGAATGGACCATATTGCGTGTACCGTGGAGTAGTCAAATTCTACGCCCTGGCCGATACGGATAGGACCGGAGCCCAGTACAACAATCTTCTTTTTGTCGCTGACTATTGACTCATTTTCTTCTTCATAGGTGGAGTAGAAATAAGGCACATAGGAGTCAAACTCGCTGGCACAGGTGTCTATCATCTTATATACCGGGAATATATTGTTGTCCTTGCGTAGATGAAACACATCTGCCTCGCTCATATTCCACAGCATACCGATGAATTTGTCGGATACGCCCATTCTCTTTGCGTCCTTAAGCACTTGCAAATCGCCCACATTGGCGGCAAGCACCATCTCGAAATCTACAATGTTCTTAAACTTCTCCAGGAAGAACATATCAATCTTTGTAGCATTGTATATCAGATTAAGGTCAACATTAAGCCTGATAAGCTGTGCGATAGCAAACAGACGGTCATCGGTACCGTCGATAATGTACTTTAGCAGTTCCTGGGCAGTATATGTATCGAATTTTTTGTTATACAGATGGCACACGCCTGTCTCCAATGACCTGATAGCCTTGAGCAGAGATTCCTCCATCGTTCTGCCGATTGCCATTACCTCGCCGGTAGCCTTCATCTGAGTATTAAGAGTGTTGTTGGCATCAGCGAATTTGTCAAATGGGAATCGTGCAATCTTGGATACAACATAGTCCAAGGTGGGCTCGAATGATGCCGGTGTGTTGGCAATCTGAATTTCGTCCAGGCGCATACCGACAGCAATCTTTGCGGATACACGGGCGATTGGATAGCCTGAGGCCTTGGAGGCCAGTGCCGAAGAACGGGATACTCTGGGATTCACCTCAATAAGGTAATATTGAAATGAGTGTGGGTCAAGAGCAAACTGAACATTACAACCACCCTCAATCTTTAGCTCTCTGATAATTCGCAATGCAGAATCACGGAGCATGTGGTATTCCTTGTTGGTAAGGGTTTGGGAAGGAGCAACAACGACGCTGTCACCGGTGTGAACACCAACAGGGTCGATATTCTCCATATTACATATGGTGATTGCAGTGTCGTTTGCGTCACGCATTACCTCATATTCAATCTCTTTATAGCCTTTTATGGATTTTTCAACAAGTACCTGATGCACAGGAGACAGAGCAAGCGCATTCTTTAGCATAATACGGCACTCGTCCTCATTGTCGGCAAAGCCGCCGCCTGTACCGCCCAAGGTGAACGCAGGGCGAAGCACTACGGGATAGCCAATATCGGCAGCCGCCTTTAGTCCCTCGTCAAGGGTATTTGCAATTTCGGAAGGAAGAACGGGCTCGCCCAATTTTTCGCACAGGGACTTAAACAGTTCCCGGTCCTCTGCTCGCTCAATCGCCTCAAAATTGGTGCCAAGAATCTCAACATCACATTCCTGCAAAATACCTTTTTTTGCAAGTTGTACAGCCAGATTAAGACCGGTCTGTCCGCCCAATGACGGCAGAATTGCATCAGGTCTTTCGTGACGGATAATACGGGCAACATACTCCAAATTGAGGGGCTCCATATACACCTTGTCGGCAATATCGGTATCGGTCATAATTGTGGCAGGGTTGGAGTTGATGAGCACAACCTCGTATCCCTCTTCTCTCAAGGCAAGACACGCCTGGGTGCCGGAATAGTCAAACTCGGCTGCCTGTCCGATAACTATAGGACCGGAACCGATAACTAAAACCTTGTGTATATCAGTACGCTTTGGCATATCTTAACCCTCCTTTGCCATCAAATCAATAAATTTGTCAAATAAGTAGGAGCTGTCCTGGGGACCGGGTGCAGACTCCGGATGATACTGTACAGAAAACAGCTTGTTCTGCGCAGACTCGACGCCCTCTGCAGTATTATCCAGCAAATTCTTGTGGGTCAGAGTAAGCTCGGTACCCTCCAGAGAATTGACATCGACAGCGTATGAGTGATTCTGTGATGTAATCTCAATCTTGCCGTTCTCCAAATTCATTACAGGGTGGTTACCGCCTCTGTGTCCGAATTTCATCTTAAATGTTTTTGCGCCCAATGCCAGCGAAATCATTTGGTGACCGAGGCATATACCGAAAATCGGCAGCTTACCCTTAAGCTCTCTAACCACATTGATAACAGTACCGACATCCTCCGGATTTCCGGGGCCGTTGGATAGGAACAGACCGTCCGGCTGCATCTTCATAATCTCGTCGGCAGTTATGTCGTAAGGAACAACAGTAACATTGCAGCCCTTTTCGTTAAGCTTGCGGATAATGTTCAATTTGATGCCGCAGTCGATAGCGACCACATCGAATTTGTGGTTGGGGGTACGGGAGTACCAGCGTTTTTTGCAGGACACACGGGATACCATATCGGTAGGAATCTTGTATTCCTGTAATTCTGCCATAGCCTCGTCATAGTCCTTGTGGGCATTGCAAATCATCACCTTTTGGCTACCCTCATCACGAATAATGCGAGTAATCATACGGGTGTCAACACCGCTGATACCGGGAATGTCATACTCATCCAGCACTTCGGACAATGTCTTGGTATATCTGAAGTTGGAGGGCAGGTCGTTGTATTCCCTAACAATAAGGCCGCCCATGGTGGGCACTCTTGTCTCGTAGTCGTCATCGGCCATACCGTAATTGCCTATAAGCGGATATGTCATACATACCATCTGGTCCGTATATGACGGGTCGGAAATAATCTCCTGATAACCAACCATAGAAGTGTTGAATACTATCTCGTTGATGGATTGCTTGTTAGAGCCAAAGCCGTAGCCGTAAAACTCCTTGCCGTTCTCCAGAATAATCTTTTTATCATAAGGCTTCATATACTATCTCCCCCTTGCATATTGTCAACACATTTTTTCCCCACAGACGCCACCCCTCAAAGGGAGTTGCCCTACCCATGGACAGAAATTCGTCGGGATTAACCACCCATTCTTTTTTTAAATCCAGTAATGCCAAATCTGCAACAGCGCCAACCTTTATTTCTCCGCCGGGTAAATTGAATATTCTTCTGGGATTGATACTCATAAGTTCAATCAGCTTTGTCAATGATATTACCCCGGTTTTGACTAATTTAGTGTACATTACCCCAAAGGCAGTCTCGACACCCACAACTCCCATAGCGGAGCCTGCAAGGCCTTTTGCCTTTTCTTCTGCGCTGTGAGGAGCGTGATCGGTTGCGATTACATCAATAGTACCGTCAACGATACCCTCAATCAACGCCAGCTTGTCCTCATTGGAGCGAATCGGCGGATTCATCTTGAATCTGCCGTCCTCCTGCAAATCCATATCGCACATTGTGAGATAATGAGGTCCTGTCTCGCAGGTAACTCTGACGCCTCTCGCTTTGGCTTTGCGAATAATATCAACGCTCTCCTTGGCGGATATGTGGCAAACATGGTATTGCACACCTGTCTTTTCTGCCAACCGGCAATCCCTTTCTATCTGAAGATACTCGCTGGCAGAGCAAATGCCCTTGTGACCGTGCTGACGACAATACTCACCGTCGTGAATATATCCGCCCCTCAGTAATTCGTTAACCTCGCAATGAGCAGAAATAACCTTGTCCAGCCTTGCGCACTCTGTCATGGCTCGCTCCATAACAGCGTCCTCCTGAACTCCTGTTCCGTCGTCGGAAAAGCCAACAGCCAAGTCCTTTAGCGACTCGAAATCCACCGTCTCGCCGCCTCCTCTGCGACCCTTGGTAATGGAGGCAAAGGGATACACATTGATAACGGCGTCGCGGTCAATAATGTCCTGCTCTTTCTTGATATTCTCTACAGAATCAGGGGCGGGATTAAGGTTGGGCATGGGACACACGGCTGTATATCCTCCGGCTGCACAGGCCGCTGTTCCTGATGCAATTGTCTCTTTATAACAAAAACCAGGCTCTCTAAGATGAACATGTACATCTACAAAGCCTGGAATCAAATACTTATCCTGTGCATTAAAAACAACATCTACTCCATCAGAAGGAATGGAGGTACCGATAGTGTCGATAAAAGAATTTTTGATAAGTATATCTAACTTGTCAAATCCGGCTCCTGTATATACAGAAGCGTCTTTTACTAGAATAGTCATAATGCACGCCCTTTCTAGGTCTCTATTATAAAATATATGACGATAATAGTCAATATTAAAATAATAAAATATTACCTTTGTTGTGCATTATAAATAGTTAGTTTTGACCAAAAAACAATCAGCAGTTACCTATAGTCTGGCGTTCCATTTCTACTCGTATTTTTTTGAGAATTCGTTTTTCCAATCGGGAGATATACGACTGGGATATGCCCATCTTGTCCGCAAGCTGTTTTTGGGTCAGCGGCTGAGTATCATATAGGCCGAAACGAAGTCTCATTATGTATTTTTCCTTGACGGGCAAGGAATCCACAACCTGCATCAGCAATCGCTTTTCGTCCTCATACTCAATGGACTGACTGATTTCGTCCGGCTCACTGCCCAGCACATCTCTTAGAGTAAGCTCATTGCCGTCCCAATCCACAGACAGCGGCTCGTCAAAGGACAGCTCCGTCCTGCTGTTTCCGGTTTTTCGCAAATACATCAATATTTCGTTTTCGATACAACGGGAGGCATAGGTTGCCAATTTAAAATTCTTGTCAGGATCAAAGGTACGCACAGCCTTCATCAGACCGATGGTGCCTATGGATACCAAATCCTCCGTTGACGCTGTTGGGGACTCAAACTTTTTTGCAATATATACTACCAGTCGCAGGTTATGAGTTACCAACAAATGTCGGCTTTCCTCATTACCTGCCTTCAGCTGGGATATTATTGTATCCTCCTCCTCTTTTGTCAAGGGAGGTGGCAGGGTTTCCGGTCCGTTTATGTAATGGCAGTAATTAAAACCAATCAGTTTTTCGTATAGCAGCATTAATAATTTTTGTAGCATATAGCACCTCACACAGAAAGAATATCGGGATTGATAATCGCAGAATACATATTGTTATTTATGTCATCACTCAAGGCAATATAGGCATTGTGTATCACCTCCTGTCCGGCAGAGGACTTTAGTATTATTTTGTCCGGCTTAAAGGATTGCAGGAGAGTACTGCCCGACACTGTATTAACCGGTACAATTCTGGTCTTTTCGCCCATAAGAGGCTTTCCTCTCGTGCTGTCCACAATAATAACCGGAGAATTGGAAAAAGGCTCTCGCAGTTTGTTGCCTGTGTCCAGCATTGCTACAAAGGTTACCTCCCTGCCTCTGTTGCAAACAACCAGAGTGTAAACCTCCCTTTTTGACAGCACACGACCATGCACCCTAACAACAACGGTGGACACTATATATGCCAGGAATGATGCAACTATCAGTCCTCTGGCACTAATATCCAAATATACAGAGGAATTGCGCACAATGATATGCTGACTTTTTGACAAATAGAACATACCGACTGTTATCCCCAGCATTATGTAATTAGAAAACAGAAAAATACCCACAGTCGCAAAAAACGAACGAAGACCCGAAAACGAAAAGCTTACGGAAACAATAATAATACAAACAACTATCTTTGTCAGGGTCAGCAATGCCTCGTTTATGTCATCCAACAATATAATCAGCGAATACAATCCGCCTACAGATGAGGCTAATATAAATCTAACGGCATTACCGGGTCTTTTGCATAGTTTTGCGGTAATCTGCAGCAAAAAGAAGGTAATAAAAAAATTGATAACAAACAGCACATCAACATAGACAATAATAAAAATACCCCCTTTGCGTTGATTATAAATCAACGAAGGGAGTATTTTTTGTCAAAAAATATTACTCTTCAATAATTTCTACGGTGTCAATTACAACATCGTGAATCGGCTTGTCTGCCATGCCTGTGCGTACGGCAGCAATATCCTCCAGAGTATCCGTGCCATCGGTAATCATACCGAACACGGTATGGTGGAAGTCAAGCCAAGGAGTGCCGCCCTTGTCCTTGTAGGTTGCAATAACCTCCTCGGAAAAGCTGTCGCCGCCAATCTGTTCCATCTGGTAAATAAGATTTTGCGGAACATCCTTTGCCTGAACGATAAAAAACTGTGAGCCGTTTGTATTGGGGCCGCTGTTAGCCATTGACAGAGCGCCGTAATAATTGCGAGCGTCTATTGAGAACTCGTCCTCAAAGCTGCGACCCCAAATCGATTGTCCGCCGCAGCCGGTACCGGTGGGATCTCCGCCCTGAATCATAAAATCCTTTATTACACGGTGAAAAATAAGGCCGTCATAATATCCGTTCTTTGCATGGGTGACAAAGTTCTCAACAGCCTTTGGCGCATACTGTGGGTAAAGGTCAAAGGTCATATCACCCATATTTGTTTTGATAACTGCTTTCATTATATTTTAATCCTTTCATTAATAGATTTAAGCACTTCGGTATTGATTTTTTGCACCTTGCGGTCATAGGTCATAATGCCGTTAAGCTCGTCCTCAACATCGGTTACCTGGGTATAGATAGTACCCGAAAGTCCTTTACCTATTTGGGGTATAATGCTCCTGTCGAACAAACGTATATATGCCTTTGTCAGAGATTTTGTATCCGAAAAAATCTTGTAGCCAAACATCTTGTCATTGAATGTGTGACCCTTAATTCTTGTTGACAGACCGCCAAACTCAGACAGAAACCATGGCTTATCTCCCACCTTGACAACAATGGGAGTAAAGTAGATATGCTTGGATATTACATCGGTGGCTCCCCTATCATGCCAGCCGGAGGCTGTGTCCACAATTCTGGCGGAGTCATACCTCTTTATAAACTCATACACCCTTGCGCTGTCGAACTGTCCCCAGCCCTCATTAAAAGGCACCCACATAGCAATGGACGGAACATTGTACAGCGCATCCAACATCTCCTGAAGTTCTGTATAATAAAGCTCCCGGGCATTGGCGTCTGTACGGTGGAAGGTCTTATACTTTGTATCGTCCAGATTGATACCGATGAACGGAAGAACGGACACCTCAGCACCGTAATTGCCGCCGCCGTTAACCATATCCTGAATTACGATAATACCGTTGACATCGCAATAGTGATACCACAGCATGGGCTCAATCTTGATATGCTTGCGCAAAGTGTTGAATCCCCAGGACTTGACCATTGTTACATCATATTCCATTGCTTCATTGGCGGGCGGGGTAAGAAATCCGTCGGGATAATAACCCTGGTCCAGCAGTCCGTTAAGAAAATAAGGCTTATTGTTAAGCATAAACCGGGGTATTCCGTCCACAACATCGGTGGAGAACTTGCGCATACCGAAATATGATGACACCTTGTCAACGCCGTACTTAAACACAACACGGTACAGAAACGGTGATTCGGGGGACCAACTCTTAAAATCGTCAATATAAATTGTATTGTCGGTAGTATCTGCGATAAGATTGTCGCCGTCATAAATCAATTTTTGGACGCTGATATTATCACAAAAGTCAAAGGATACGGTGGATTTGTCATAATCCGGAGTAATGCGCACCGACTTAATATAATCCACAGGTGTGGACTCAAGCCATACCGATTGCCAAATACCGCTTTGGGGAGAATACCATATACCGCCGCGCTTGGTTCTCTGTTTGCCTCGGGAGTACTGATTATCCTCACAAAAATCCTGAACAACCACATTGACAGTATTTTCTCCGGTTGTAACAAATTGAGTAATCTCAAAGGAGAAAGGTGTGTACCCACCATGGTGAGTGCCCACCTTACGGCTGTTGATATAAACAGTTGCAATCTGGTCCACGGCACCGAAGTTAATGAATACTCTGCCACGATTAAACGAATCATCAATACGGAACACACGGCGATATATCAGATATTCACCGTGCCCCAAGGCTCTGCTTACGCCGGACAACGGACATTCCGGAGAAAACGGAACTGTGATTGTATAATCATACTTCTGTTCCAAATCAGGATGGTTACAGAATGCAAGCTGCCATTGTCCGTTAAGGGACATATAACTGTCTCTAACAAACTGAGGCCGGGGATATTCACTTAACGGACATACAGTATCCGGGCTTTCGCCCCATTTGGTGTAGAGCACTATTTTTCCTCCATAACAATCTTGGAATCAATAATTTGGATATGCTTGTTACAAATCTCCAATGCGGCACGCTTGTGAGATACGATGATACAGGTCTTGTCCTTCATATCCTTTAGGTTTTGCAAAAATCTAAGCTCGGTATCCTCATCAAGTGCAGAGGTTGCCTCGTCAAGAAGCATAATGGGAGATTTGGACAAAATCGAACGGGCAATGGCAAGTCGCTGAAGCTGACCCTCGGACAGACCGATACCCCTCTCGCCGATAACAGTATTAAGTCCGTCGGGCAAGTCATTGATAAACTTGTCACTGCAAGAAATACGAATTGCCTCGTTAATCTCGTCGTCGGTTACATCACTATTGATAAAAGTCAGATTGTCCCTAATTGTTCCTGACAAAAGGAAATTGCCCTGGGGAACATAGGAGAACAAACGCCTGGTATGAAAATCAACAGGCATCTTTCCGTCGGCGGTAATCAAATTAATGTCACCGGAGCTGACCTTAAATACACCCAACAGTAGTTTCAGCAATGTGCTTTTGCCAATACCGGATATACCCATAATAGCCACAAAATCGCCTTTATTAATCTTCAGCGAAGTATCGTCAAGAATAATATCCCTGTCATAAGCAAAGGATATTCTGTCAAAATCAATGTAATCAAGCTTGCCGTATGTATCAGTTACATCAACATAGTCTTCCTTGTCGGACTCCTCGTCAGGCAAAGCCTCAATCTCCATTAGTCGCTCAGCAGATGCCAAAAGACTAAAATACTGTGGCAGCAGCGCCGACAAAGTGGCAAATGGCTGTTGAATCTGGTTTACCATCTGGAGCATAGCGATAATTTCGCCGTAATTGAGTGCTCCGTTAATAAGCCGATATGCGCCGAAAACAATGGCAAATACATAACCAAGGCTGAATACAAATGTAAGGCCTGCGTTGACCATAATTCCGAAGAAGCGGCGCTTCATCTTGGCAACGAAGTTGACATTCTGCAATTCGTCGGCCTCTTTTGCAACCTTGTCTTCAACCACAAAGGACTTTATAACCAACAAGCTGGTAAGAATCTCTTGTATAAAAGAACGGGTTTTGCCCTCTGTTTCCTGCACTCGCTTGTGCAAGCGCTTGATTGTCTTGCGAAATATTGTTGAACACAGAAATACCAGCACACCGCCAACAAAAAATACCAGCGCAAAAATCTTGTCCATAGCTACCAAATATGCAAATGCACACAATAACTTGGTAACAAAGTAAATTACATCCGGCAAAATGACGGTAAAGCCGTTGGATATAATCATAACATCATTGAACATACGATTCTGTAGGTCGCCGGTATGATATTTTGAGGCTTGGGCATAATCTTTCTTCATCACGGTGCATAGCATATGTTGCTTGAGTATCCACTCCAGCTTGCATCTGCAACGCTCTGTAAGACTCTTGCTTGTGAGAGTAAGTACCATCTGGAACATAATCAGCACAAAAAACTCAACAGCGTACTTTATTGCCAATTCCCAGGAATGGTCAATAGCAGCGGCGTTGATAATTTTTTTGGAAAAGTCAGCAAAAAGCACCATGGATATAGCATTAATCACATTTACTACAGTGATTGCAACCACATACCAGCCTTGTTTTTTGCAGACACTATACACCCATTTTAATGTATTAATATCTGATTTTTTAAATTTGTTTTCGTTATTAGTCAAAATTAGTTCCTCTTACTTTTTGAATATAGCCTTGAATGGCTTTGCAACAATGTGCTTTAGCCTCATATACATAGGACGCAAGGGCATCAACCCAACCCATATTCTTGAGTACAGCTTGTACGCCTTATTGGTTTCCAGGTCTATGTACTTTTTTCCGTTATGGTAATAGCCCACAAGCTTGCCGCAAATCATATCATCGGTAACATATTCTCTGGCAAGACAGTTGTCCCCAACAATAATATAATGGTCATCGTGAACCTCGACAATACGGTGCATAATGGTCTTGCCGTCAGCATTGATATACACGGGAATATCATACTTTTTTAGTTTACCGTCACACTTGACAACAATAATATTGTCTTTGCCCTGATGAATCATGGGCTGCATTGACACTCCGGTGGTAAAGCCGGTGTACTTGCCGTGCTTGTCAAGTATATCCCTAATTGAATCTAATTCGCTCATATAATCTCCTAAACACTTATATATAAATCGGTATGTCAAATTACATTATATCAACATCAAAAGCTAATTTCAATATTATTTGACAAGACATACAGCATGGGCAGAAATACCCTCCTGCCTGCCGGTAAATCCCAGCTTTTCCTCAGTAGTTGCCTTAACGCTGACGCAGTCAATACTCACATTGCAGGCAGAGGCAATATTGACCCGCATCTGCTGAATGTAGGGCTTCATCTTTGGTTGTTGTGCAATAACTGTGGAATCTATATTCTCCACATAAAAACCTGCATTATTGATGGTTTCGTTGACCTTTTTTAGTAATACCAGCGAATCTGCCCCCTGCCACCGAGGGTCGGTATCGGGGAATAGGCACCCAATATCCCCCATTGCGCAAGCGCCAAGTAAAGCATCGCTGATTGCGTGGAGCAGTACATCCGCATCGCTATGGCCCAGCAAGCCCAAGGTGTGGGGAATCTCTACGCCGCCTACAATCAGCTTGCGTCCCTCCACCAGTTTGTGTACATCATATCCGTGACCTATACGCATAATGCTCTCCTATCTGCTGTGCAAAATATTCTCTGCCAAAGGAATATCCTCCGGAGTCGTAATCTTTATATTAGAATAATCACCCATTACCATCTTGACCGGCTTGTTGTAATACTCAATCAACTGACAGTCGTCGGTAAAGTCCTTCTTGTGTTGTTTTGCAAGTTCCAACGCGTCCTTGTACAGAGCGAAGTCAAATATCTGGGGTGTCTGTACCGCAAACAGAGTGGACCTGGCAGGGGTGTTAACAACAAATCCGTCGTCGTCAATTACCTTGATAGTATCCTTTACCATAATTCCCGTAGCAGCTGCGCCATACTCTGTTGCTGCACGCAGGGTATCCTCAATAACACGAGGGGTAACCAGCGGTCTTGCACCGTCATGTATCGCAACAAGCTGCGCATCTTCGATAGTATCAATAGCGTTAGCCACGCTTTGCTGACGAGTATCGCCGCCTATAACAAAGGTGACTCGTTCATTATCAATAATATTAGCAAATTCCTCAACATCCTGCTGTCTGGCAGTAATAATAACCTCGTCAATATCCGAGACATAAAGAAACGCTTCGACACTGCGCTGCAATACTGTTTTGCCGTCTATGGTCAGCAACAGCTTACTAACTTCACTTTTCATACGAGTGCCGTTGCCGGCACCCAGAATAATTGCCACATTACTCACACTCGGTCACCTCCGACAATTCTTCCTGATTAGGAGTAACATATTCTGTATTGTAATTGTCATATATAACCATTCCCGGCTTTGCACCGTTTGGCTTGTGTACATTTTTGACAATAGTATAGTCCACAGCAACATTAGAAGAATTTGATGCTTTTGAATGAACAGCGGCCAGCATTGCCGCCTGGCGAATCAACTTGTCGGTAAAGGGCTTTCCCTTATCAGCTGTTACTATTACATGACTGCCTGCAACATCCTTTACATGGAACCACAGGTCGTAATTTTTTGCAGTCTTTAGGGTCAATTGGTCATTTTGTACATTATTCCTACCCACATAGATTGTATATCCCTCGCAGGAGATGTACTTTTTTGGCGGAAGCTTTTTTTGCTTATTATTCCTACTGTAGCCGCCCTTGCTTAAAAAGCCTGCGTCGTGAAGTTCAGCGCGAATAGCAGATATTTCGGCATCTGTTTCGGCTCTTGACAGGCTGTCTATAACCGATTCCAGATACTGAGCCTCGTTATTTGCCTCTGTGATAAAATCAGTCAATTTTGATTGAGCAACCTGCTTTTTACGGTATTCCTTGTAGTATCTTTGGGCATTTTGGGCAGGGGTTAAGGTTGGGTCTGCTTTGATACGAACGGTCTCGCCATTGCTGTAAAAGTCGGCAACCTCATAAAAAGGCTGCCCCTTCTGTAATGCATGGGCGTTGGCGTTGATTAGGTCGCCGTACATTCTGTATTTTTCCTTATCCTTGCAATCATCTAATTCCTGTTGACGGGTGATAGCCTTGCGAACAGCACGCTCCTGCAAAGTGGACAGGTGCTTGAACAAATCGTTGGAGCGTTGCTTGATTCTGTCAAGCCGCACCTGTTCGTAGTAAAAATAATCTATCAATGACGAAAAGTCATCAAAATACTTATACTCGCAGAAATCTCCATACTGCTGTGGCGTAAAATAGGTAAAATCCCTGGGAACACCATCAAGCATCACTACTGTGGGCTTGGGATTAGCGATATATTCCCTAAGCTTGGCAACGGATAAACCGTTATCAAACTCCCTTGCAACTATTGGCGATATACCCTGAAGCACCGACTGTATTGCCTTGCCGGGCTTGGTGCCCTCTGCCTTAACGGCATTTGCAATTACCTCATCATCGGTGGTGAGGATATTCAACTTGTGTTGCTGGGGCGGCAGAGAGTATTTCAGCCCCGGCATAATTTCTCGCACAGAGGACTTAAAGGCGTCAATTCTCTTTACGCACTCAACAATGCGGTCTTCGCTATCCAACAATATGATATTACTGTATCGGCCCATAATCTCGATTACCAACTTAAATATAACCGGGTCACCAAGGTCATTGCGAGCGTCGAACACCAGCGTCAAAATACGCTCAAAGCCGTCCTGCCGAATATCACGCAGCACCGCGCCCCCCAAGTGCTTGCGAAGCAGCATGGTGAGCATGGGAGGTTTTTTTGGATTCTCGATAGCGGCAGAGGTAAACTGAATACGGGGGCAATCCGCTTTTGCAGAAAGCAGAAGCCTCTCCACACCGTTGCGAGTACGGAAGGTAAACAGCAGTTCATCTCTGGACGGCTGATAAATCTTATCCACACGGCAGTCCAAAATTCTGGAGGATATTTCGTTTTTTAATAAATACAAATATATTCCGTCAAGTGCCATTATAATTTCCTATCAAAGTGATTTTACCGGATTAGCGGTTGGCGCGGCAAAAAATTCCACATCGGGAAACATTGCCTCCAGCTTATTCTTAAGCATCATAAATGCCGGGTATTCTGTCTCGTAGTGACCTGCGGAAATGACCGCCTCGCCCCTTTGCTGAGCGTCCAGCAGCTGATGATACTTCATATCTCCGGTAATATAGCAGTCGCAGTATTCCATAGCAGAGGGCTGAAGTTCCTCGGCAGAGCCTCCGCATACACCGACTGTGTTGATAACCCTGTCGGTATCCGTATATCTTATACCGGCCACATCAAGTGTATCGGCAACAAGCTGAGCCAGATCATCGATACTCATACTCTGCTCCAAGTCACCGACTACAGTGTAGCCGTCCCCCAATCTTCTGAGATTGGACAGGCCCAAAATTGCGGCAAGATTGGTGTTAATACCCTCCTCCGCCTTATCAAAGTTGGAATGGGCGCATAGCATGGCAATGTCATTACGCGTCAAAGTAAATACGGCAGTATCGGACTTAACGGCGCTCAAAGGTCTGAAAATAATCGGATGATGCGTCAATACCAAATCGGCGCCAAGGTCAGCGGCATAATCACACACCTCTTTTGTGGCGTCCAAAGCCATAACTACCCTGTGCACGGTCTTCCTGAAATTGCCCACAAGATGACCGCTGTTGTCCCAATCGTCCTGAGTGTCGTAAGGTGCAATGCTGTCGATATAGTCATAAATATTTTTTACAGTAGTCATATTCTATCCTCGATTGTATCAATTAAGCGGGTGTAGTCTGCTCCGCCCTTTTGTTTATTCCTGAGATAATTCAGTAAATGCAAAAAGTATTCTCTGTCGCTGTAATCGGTAATATTCCCCAGGAAATAATCAATATCATCCCTGTCCCTGATAATCCCGGTATAATGGGCGTCAAATATGCTGTAATGATGCCCTGCATCGGCAACAATAATGTCATTATCGATACTGTAGCCGTTGTCATACAGCCACTTACGAGCAAGCTCGGGATGGGTCATGGGGTTGAGTACCAAATGTTTTTGCCTTGCGTAATCGCAGCGTGACAATATATCTGCTATGAGTTCGCCGCCCATTCCGGCAATGACAATATCATCAACGGATTTGCCGTCTATATTATCCAATCCGTCGGAAAGGACGCACTGTATTCTGTCGCCAAGATTATAGCTGTTTACCAAAGCAATACAGCTATCCAGAGGGCCTCGGTTTATGTCACAGGCAATAGCGGATTTGGCTCTGCCTGACAGGACGAGATACACAGGAATGTAGCCGTGGTCACAGCCTACATCCACTATTACGGAACCGTCATTAACTAAAGAAGCAACTGCCGACAGTCGCTTGGACAACGAATTATACATAAAAACTCCCATATCTTTTCATTTCATTATATAATAAATAAATTAAGTTTGCAAGTTGTAGAATAATATGTTACTATATTACCATAAAAATTATTAGGTGATAGTGTGAAAAAGGAATACGAAGAAATCGAAAATATGAGTGTTAACGAAACGGACCCCCGTTTGAGATTCGACGCCTTTACCGGCGGAATACTGAACGGAGGCTTGCGTTCCGTATCCTCCATCAATATGCTGGTGTGCTATATGGTTGCCAACATTGACGGAAAAGTAACCGCAGAAAACATAATAGAAACAATGGATGAAGGGATGATTGCAAATCATTTTGAGATAACCGAGGCTATTGCCAGGCTGAAGAACAGCGGTGTTATTGCCGAAAATGATGACGGCGCTCTGTATTTGAAAAAGGACGGCAAGGCAACAATAGATTTGATAGAAAAGGATTTGCCCCTGTCGGTAAGAGAAAAAAGCATCAATATTTGCCAAAAGATTATTGCCCGCGAGACCTACAAAAGAGAAAACAAGGCGGAAATCACTAAAACCGACAAAGGGTACAATATATCC
>JAQXWS010000074.1 GCA_029225565.1 Eubacteriales bacterium | reverse complement strand
GAGAAATGGGATTGAATTTCGTTTTCTTGCGAAGGAAGATGTACGATGGTACCTCGACTGAGCAAAAAACGAAAAACGCCAAAAGCGGCTTAGATTCATCATTAGATGTCTAAGCCACTTTTACAATCTCTCCGAGTGCGATAAATCGCACCCACCTTTCTTTACTCAAGAGAGGCAGAAATCGGTTTCATATTATATACATTATTTGGCGTGGTTCAACCCACTTTATCGACAGTCTGAAACGCGCCCATTCGGGTGCGTTTTTGTGTGTTCGTCATTTTGTTATTCTTCTTCTGCCACGGACACAACATCCTCCGGATTGTAGGTATTGTCCAGGGTTTTGATGGTGTCCTCGGTGCGCTCAACGACGCTCTTTATTGCGTTTTGGTTGGCGGCCTTGGTTTGGACATACTCGATTATATATTTTTCCTGGTCGTAATAGCTCTCGCCGTCAAAGAACGGCACGGAAAAACCGCCGTTGTCGGCAAACTTGGATTTGCTTGCCCATTGGTCATTGAGGTAATACTCGGTGTAGCCGTAATTAGTTGAGTAGTACGCCTTCATCTCCTGGTCAAATGAGGTGGAGTTAAAGGACAGAATCTTGCTGGTGGCCTCAACCTTGCGGCCGTAATCCTGCACAACAAAGTGATTGCTGCACCAATTCAGCTTTTGGCCGTCACGCTGAAGTACATAATACCTGTTGACATCGTTTGTCATACAATTGCTCAAATCCTCGCTGGAGTAAACCTGTGTGGCGATTTTGCCGTTCCAGGTATAAATCGCTACGCAGTACTTGTAGGTGCTTTCGGACTTGTAATTGCCGTCGGTGTCCTCGCCCATTTCGTTAACGGCGCGGCGATAGATTGTCAGCAGCTCCTCGGTTCCGTCATTGTCGAAATCCAGCAGACGAACCACTGCCAGTCCGCTTGCGTAGGCTCTGCCGGGATTTGTGTGGAATTTGGCAACGCCGTATCTCTCGTTAAGGCTTTTGACTACGGAATAGTAGGCGGAATTCTTGTTGTTCTTCTTTTTTTGTATAATCTTGCCTTCGTTTTGCTCCACCATCATATTTTCGATAGCGGTGTTGGCGTTGTCGGAGGCTATGTATGCGGCGCTCTCGCGCATTACACTCATCTTGATACGCTCAAAATCGTCCAAGTTCACCTTTTTGTCCACAGTAAATGCGTCTGCAACAGGGTCGTAGGTGCAGATATCGGTCTGTACAAATTTGTGATGCTTCAGGGAATACAGCGCAACTTGGCTCACATCCTTTTGGCTATGCTTGCCTATGGAATACTTGCCGTTGTGGTAGTACAGGGTAATCCAAACATCGTCCTTTTTGTCCTTGGTTTGGCAAATCTTGTCCTTGTACAGCATATCGAACTTTTTGCCGTGGAAGCCCCATACCTCGGCGTAATAGGTGTTGCGGTCCTTGTAGCATATCAGCAGCTCGCCGGTGCCGTCGCCGTCAAAGTCGATCTGTCTTACGCAGCAAACACCTGTCAGGCGATAGCCCTGTACGCCGTATTGCCCCAGGCTTTCGTAATTGCAGTTGCCGTACTTTGTGGCATATTGATTGCATATTTCGCCTGCGCTGGTGTTGAATGAGTGGTCCATATCCGCATTGTTGTTGATTTTGTGGGACACAACGGATACGGTGCTCACTATCATCACAAAAATGACAAACAGGGACAGCAGCGCAGCCACTCTGCGGGGTGCCTTGCTCTCCTCTTCGGCAAATCGCTCCATACCCACGGACGCAACATGGATTGCCGCCTCCTTTGTTTTGGCAGCCAGGGCAATGGCCTCTGCGGCGGCAGAATGCAGGGGGCTGTCGTTATGATGAGTATGGGATTCCTCTGATTCCGGCTGGGGCAGGTCATTGCTGTCGCTCCTGTCAGAGAGCGCCGGCTGAGGAGCAGGCAAATCCGGTACTTGCGGCGGTTTGGGCAGGTCGAAGACATAGTCCTGCTGCGCCGTTTGCTCCTTGGCGCGTTGCCTGATTTGGCTGATAACATCTTCGTCATCGTCAAAATAGTTGTAGCGCTTGCGTCTCATTCTGCACCCCCTTTGTGCCAATATTGACAGTCATACAAAGCCAGTATATCACATATCGGCACAATAATCAAGGCTTGCTATAGGAGGGCGTTCAGGTGGGTTTCTATTTTCTTTTTTGATTGGGGGGTAGAATATACCCAGTGGGTAATATGATCCCCTTTTTCAAAATAAATCGGCGGTTGGGGAGCTCCCTCCTGCCCAAAGGCGTCTACTATTACCAGCTTGATTTTCATTTTGTCGGGGAGTATGGATTTTATGAACACGGACACCTGCTGACCTATCTCCACCTGGTCGGTCAGCTCTGCAAGGCCTGCCAAATTCGGCATCAATTCCACAAAAACGCCGTAGCTCTCCACACTTCTGACCACTCCGGTTACCGTCTCGCCCACACGGAACAGGTCGGCGTTTTCCTGCCAGGTGCCCAGCAGCTCTTTGAGTGAAAAGGTTAGCTTGCCCTCCTCCCGACTACGCAGCAAAACGCTGACGGTGTCGCCGTTGCTGACCCTCTGGCAGGGGTGGGATATTCGGCTGACGGACAGCATATCTATGGGAATCAGAGAATTGATACCTGCGCCGATGTCGATGAATGCACCAAAGCGCTCCAGGTGGGTCACTCTTGCGTTGATGATGTCGCCTACCGACAACAGGTCTATGTACCTGCGCTGACATTCCTGCTGCACTATTCTGCGGGACAGTATGGCAACCGTTTGTCCGTATTTGTTACGGTGCAGACCGGCAATACGATAGCACACCCATCTGCCCACCTTGGATATGAGGGCAATGTCCCGCACAGTGCCGTCGGCAATACCCACGGCTCCCTCGCATCGGGGTATGATGCCTCTGATTACACCCAAATCCAGGTGTAGGTTATGCTCTCGGTCGCACAGTATTACCTTGCCCTCGTAGATATTCTTTTGGGCGATTGCCTGCTTAATTTCTTCCATGGAGGCGAATTGGCGGCGTAATGATTTGTTTACTCCCTCGGGATAGTAAGTCATAAAAGTCATTCCTTTTTTAAGTATCCCTTAATAATATGACGCAGTCCTCCATTTTATGTTGATAATGGCATAAAAAGGTGGTATAATGTATAGGATTATAATTAAGTATATATGGTTTGGTGACAATATGAACATTAATGTCGGCGACAAAATCACAATGAAAAAGCCCCACCCCTGCGGCAGCAAGGAATTTACCGTGCTGAGGGTAGGTATTGATTTTAAGATAAAATGCTGTGGCTGTGACCACGAGGTAATGGTGCCCCGTTCAAAGCTGGAGCGCAACATAAAGGGCGTCAATTTGTAGCACGGCGAAATAAGAGTTAACACACAAATTACTATCGAGAGGATATTATTATGTTTGACAAGCTGCAAGAGGTAGAAAACAGATACGAAGAGGTCAACGGGCTTCTTTGTCAGCCGGAGGTTGTGGCCGATATGGACCGATACACAAAGCTGATGAAGGAAATGAAGCAGCTGACCCCTGTGGTAGAAAAATTCAGAGAATACAAGGCCGCAAAGGAGACCAACGATGACTCCCGCGAGATGATGAACGACAGCTCCCTGGACGATGACTTTGCCCAGATGGTAAAGGAGGAGTTCGAACAGAGCAGGGACGATATGGAGCGTATCAGCGAGGAGCTTAAGATTTTGCTTTTGCCCCGTGACCCCAATGACGACAAGAATGTTATTATCGAGATTCGCGGCGGTGCCGGCGGCGAGGAATCGGCTCTTTTTGCCGGGGTGCTGTACCGTATGTACTCAATGTACGCCGAGTCCAAGGGCTTCAAGACAGAGGTGCTGTCTGCCAGCGAGACCGGACTGGGCGGATACAAGGAAATCAGCTTTAGCGTTACCGGCGACGGAGCCTACAGCCGATTCAAGTTCGAGAGTGGAGTGCACCGTGTTCAGCGTGTGCCGGAGACCGAGAGCCAGGGCAGAATCCACACCTCCACCACCACCGTTGCCGTGCTGCCGGAGGCGGAGGATGTTGATATTGAGATTAACGAAAAGGATTTGCAGATTGACACATTCCGCAGCTCGGGAGCAGGCGGACAGCATATCAACAAGACTTCGTCTGCAATCCGTATCACCCACATACCCACAGGTACCGTGGTTGAGTGCCAGGACCAGCGCTCCCAGCACCAGAACAAGGACAAGGCCATGATGGTGCTGCGTGCCAGACTCTATGACGCCGAAAAGGCAAAGCACGACGCCGAGATTGCCGGCGAGCGCAAGGCGCAGGTGGGTACAGGCGACCGCAGTGAGCGTATCCGCACCTACAACTACCCCCAGGGCAGAGTGTCCGACCACAGAATCAACCTGACACTATACAAGCTGGAGCAAATACTCAACGGCGATATGGATGAACTGATAGACGCGCTTATTACTGCCGACACGGCGGAAAAGCTGAAGGCCAGCAATCAGGAATAAGGAACATTTTGACCGACGATAATTTTATTGACGGATGATGATATGAACACAAAAATTCTATCCACAACCGAATATGACATTGCCCTGGCAGGGGAGATACTGCGCAGTGGCGGGCTGGTGGCGTTCCCTACGGAGACGGTGTACGGCTTGGGCGCCAACGCCCTGGACGAGGATGCCGTCAGAAGAATATATGTAGCCAAGGGCAGGCCGTCGGACAATCCGCTGATTGTCCACATTGCACGCAAGGAGGATATAGTGCCCCTTGTGACAGAGGTTACACCCATGGCAAAGGCGCTTATGGACGCATTTTTTCCTGCGCCGCTGACCATAATATTGCCAAAGAGCGATGCCGTCAGCGATGTTGTGTCCGGCGGACTGAACACGGTGGCTGTGCGTATGCCCGGCAACGAGATTGCCCGTAGAGTTATCCGTGCCGCAGGGGTGCCCATTGCCGCCCCCAGCGCCAACACCTCCGGCCTGCCGTCCCCTACCAAGGCTGAGTATGTAATCGACGATATGATGGGTCGAATCGACGCTGTTATTGACGGCGGCGACTGCCAATACGGCGTGGAGTCCACGGTGCTGACCCTGGCAACGGACACCCCTACCATATTGCGGCCGGGCGCAATAACAAAGGAGATGCTGGAGCAGGTTATCGGCGCTGTAAATGTTGCTCCCGCTGTGCTGGAGGGCATGGCGGAAAACGAAACGGCGGCCTCTCCGGGAATGAAGTATAAGCATTATTCGCCCAACGCCAAAGTTATGGTGGTAAAGGGTGATTCACGACAGTACCGTGATTTTGTTAATACAAAAAAAGACGCCTACGCCCTCTGCTTTGAGGAGGACGATGTGGCAATTCCCCACATTGTATATGGCAAGCAGGATGACGATTTGGCCCAGGCAAAAAATTTATTTGACGCCCTGCGTCGACTGGACAAAATGGGGGCAAGGCGAGTGTATGCCCACATTCCCCATATCGACGGAGTGGGTATGGCTGTGTATAACCGGCTTATCAGAGCCGCCGCATTTTGCGTAATAGATTTGACAAAGCCCTTTGCAATCGGTCTCACCGGCCAGACCGGTGCCGGCAAGGGATATGTGGCAGAGCGATTGCAGGCAAGGGGATTCAATATTATCGATTGCGACAGCGTGGTAAGAGATATATACGACACCGACGCCGATTTGGTGCAGTCGTTGGCAGCCGCCTTTGGTACAGATGTTGTTGACAACGGCAGGGTCAATCGCAGCAGGTTGGCGCAGATTGTCTTTGAGGACAGGGAAAAGCTGGCAACCCTAAACGCAATGGTGCACCCGGCTGTTATGAATGCTTGCCGCAAAATGGCGAGATTTCCCTGTGTGCTGGACGCACCGCAGCTGTTTGAGGCTGACGCACAGCAGGACTGCTACATTGTGGTGTCGGTGCTGGCTGACGAGAATACCCGGCTGCAGCGCATTATTGACCGGGACGGTATTGACGAGGCTTCGGCTCGCCGCCGAATGAGCAGTCAGTACAGCCGTCAGTATTTTTTGGAACACAGCGACTATGTAATCTACAATGACGGCGGAGATATTGAACGGCAGATTGACGATATTTTGGCAGAAATATGGTAATGATATACCGAAAGGATGATGTATATATGAGCGAAGAAACTAAGGAATTAAAGAAGCTTTTGTTTAACCAAAAGCCCAACGGCTTTGACGCAATGAGTGATGAGGAGATTGCCAAAGCCTACGATTTTTGCGAGGGCTACAAGGCGTTTTTGTACGAAAACAAGACTGAGCGCGAGTTCGCCGCGTCTGTGCTGGAGCTGGCAAAGGGCGAGGGCTTTGTTGAGTTCGACAAGTTCGGCGACGCTCCGGAGCCGGGGGACAAGGTGTATGCCTTTAACCGAGGCAAGGCTATTATCCTTTGTGTAAAGGGCCGCAGACCTGTTGCAGACGGCGTGCGAATCAGCGCAGCCCATATTGATTCCCCCCGCTTGGATTTGAAGCAATGTCCGGTGTATGAGCAGGACGGCTTGGGTTTGTTTAAGACCCACTACTACGGCGGAATAAAGAAATATCAGTGGGTTGCCCTGCCCCTTTCTCTGCACGGAGTTATCTGCAAGGCGGACGGAACGACTGTTGATGTAAAGCTGGGCGAGGCCGTGGGCGAGCCCAAGTTCTGCATTACCGACATTTTGCCCCACCTTGGCGGGGAGCAGATGTCCCGCAAGGCAAACGAGATAGTAAAGGGCGAGGAGCTAAATGTAGTTATCGGCTCCCGTCCGTTCAAGGACGATGACGAGAGCGAGCGCATCAAACTGAATTTGCTCAAGCTCCTCAACGACAAGTACGGCATTGTTGAGACGGATTTTCTGTCTGCCGAGTTGGAGCTGGTTCCGGCTCTGGGTGTTGACGACATTGGCTTTGACCGCAGTCTTATCGGCGGCTACGGCCATGACGACAGGGTGTGCAGTTATCCGGCTATGGAGGCCATCTTTAGCATTGACGGTGTGCCGGAGTACACAGCCATCACCGTGCTCACCGACAAGGAGGAGACCGGCTCCGACGGCAACACCGGACTTAACTCCGATTACCTGCGGTATTTTGTCAGCGACCTGGCGCGGCTGGAGGGCTACGAGGGCAGGGATGTTCTCAGCAACAGCAAGTGCCTGTCGGCAGATGTTAACGCGGCTTATGACCCCACCTGGTCCGCCCCGTTCGAAAAGAATAATGCCTCATTTATCAACAAGGGCGTGTGCGTAACCAAGTTTACCGGCGCCAGAGGAAAAAGCGGCACCAGCGACGCCTCCGCAGAGTATTGCGCCTGGGTGCGCCGATTGCTGGATGCCAACGATGTTTTGTGGCAGACCGGCGAGCTGGGCAAGGTGGACGGCGGCGGCGGCGGAACCGTTGCAATGTATATTGCCAATATGGATGTGGATACCATCGATGTGGGCGTGCCGGTACTGTCCATGCACGCACCGTACGAGGTTGTCAGCAAGCTGGATGTATATAGCGCATACAAGGCATTCCTGACATTCTTTACAAAGTAAAAATAAACAAAAAAGGCGAGCAAAATGCTCGCCTTTTGTACTGTATTATTCTTCTGTAGTAGCCTGGGTTGTGCTTACCTGACCGTATGCGTTGTTGGTAACGGTTGGGTAAACCAATGCGGCGCCGTCCTTGCGGAAGCCCTTGAGCTGGCACTTTAGCACATCAACTCTTTGTTGTGCAAGGGTGATATTGCTCTTGCCGTAGGTACGCATCTGCAAATCGTAGGCATCCTGGGGGAAGTCGGACTTCCAGCACCAGGTACCGAAAAAGATTCCGCCGCTGCCCCTCTCGTTGATACGGCTGTTGGGAATATTGTTGGTAACAATCTTGTAGTTCATCCAGCCGTTGGACAGGGCGTACTTTGCAATCTTTACGATGCTCTGCTTGTTGTATCCGGTCCTTACATAAGGGATAAGGGTGTTGACAATGGACACCAGCTTTGTTGGTGAGGCTGACTTTGCCTCCTTGAATATTTGGGTCAGACAAATCTTTTGTCTGTTGGCTCTCATATTGTCGCTGTCCAGCTTGCGGATACGGCAGTATGCCAGCGCCTGCTTGCCGGTGAGCTTCATCGTGCCCTTGTCACCCTCAAATGTCTTTTCGATAGTGGTGTGGTTATAGCGCTTTTGGTGGTTGTTAATCTCGTTAATCTCTCTGGATGTAATCTCCAGAGTTACGCCGCCCAGCTTGTCAACAATTGCCTGGAAGGAGTCGAAATTAACAATAACATAGTTGTCAATATCAATCTTGTACATATGCTCCACGCAATTGATGTATGCGTCCACTCCACCGTAGGACATTGCCTCGTTAATCTTGCCGAACTTGCCCGTGCTCTCGTCGCCGGGAGTAACCTCGTAGTAGGTATATGCGTCACGAAGAATGGAGGTCAAATTAATCTCTCCGGTGTCGGCGTTAACGCTGGCGATAATTGCAGAGTCCGCGCGGGTACCCTTTTCCAAAATCTCGTCCCCGCGGGTGTCCTCGCCGATAAGCAGTACATTGAGCACATGGGTTGACTTGACCGTTGTGCCGGTGTAGTACCAGGTTTTTATCATATCCTGGAGTGATGACAGCTCGGTTGCCTCAACCTCGTTAAAGGAAACAAAGCTCTCCTCCAAGGTGTCCATACCCTTCCATGTCTCTTCGGTAGAGGTACCGTTACCGCCGGATACGGTGTTGAGGGCGTTGTTGATATAAATCAGGCCGAATATTGCGAATCCCAAAATAATTACCAGCAGAGTGATAATAATTCCGCGCCTAACCTTGTGTCCTTTTTGTGCTTTTTTGTCCATATCGTCGTCCCGGTCCTGAACCGCCTCAAGCTCATCTGCTCTTTCTGTAATTTGGAGCAGGTCAACCATTCCCTCTTCCTGTGTGTCGGCGGCTGCCTCCATTACCTCCTGGGGCATATCACCGGTCTGGGAAATGTCGGTTTCTTCCAGGGACAGCTCCACGTCCTCCGGCTCCTCCGGAGCGTTCTCAAAGTCCTCGCCCACAAGGTTGAGCTGGGGCTCCTCACCCTCTTCCTCTGCCGGAGCAGGCTCGTCGCTGATGGTCAGCTCTGCTTCCTCCGGTGCAGACGGTTCCTCCGGTTCCATTGCCTCTACCACCGGCTCGGGCTTGTCCATATTAAGCTTGGTTGCCTCCTGTGGCTCCGGGCTGACAGTCGGCTCGCCGGACTTGATCTGCTGTTCGTTTTCCTCCCTGCGCTTTTTTACCTCAGAGAGAATGTCGTCGATATTGTAGTTATCTGCCATTGAATATCTCCTCTTTGCCTAACGAATACTTGAATCCCGTTAACAATACAAGTATTTTGTTGCTTTGTTATTACTCATAATTAAACAATCCGTTAACTATTCCTCCGCCTGAGGAGCGTCGTCCTCCTCTGCAGATGATACAACATCATACTCTTCTTCAACAAATTTGTCAACTATTCCGATGGTTGCCAGCCTTTGACCCTCGTTAACCGTCATTACCTTTACGCCCTTGCCGGGACGGTTGACAGTATTGATTTGGTCAGCGTGGGTGCGGATTACGATACCGTCCGTGGTAATCATAATCACATCATTGTCGTCACATACCGGGGCAATCATTGCAACCTTGCCGAATTTTTCGGTACGGTAGTTGATGATACCCTTGCCGGCGCGACCCTGAACACGGTAATCCTCGTAATTACTGCGCCTGCCGTATCCTGTCTCGGTAACGGTCAGCAGCTGCATATTGTCAACAACTACGGCAAAGCCGACAACATAGTCGCCTTCTGCCAGCTGAATAGCCCTAACGCCTCTTGCAGTTCTGCCTATCAGTCGGGCGTCCCTCTCCTCAAAGCAGATGGACATACCGTCGTGGGTGGCAACTATCAGCCTGCGGTTGCCGTCGGTAATATCAACCCAACACAGCTCGTCGCCCTCGTCAAGATTGATGGCGATGATACCGGTCTTGCGAATGTGGTCATATTGGCTAAGGGCAGTACGCTTGATAACGCCGTACTTTGTTACCATGCACAGATATGCTCTGTCCTCTTCCTTTGGTACCTTTACCATTGCGGTAACCTGCTCGTCCTTTTCTATCGGGATGATATTGATTACCGGCAGACCCTTGGATGTTCTGGTGCAGTAGGGAATTTGGTACGCCTTGATGGCAAATACCCTGCCCTTGGAGGTAAACAGCATAATCTTGTCGTGGGAGGAGCAGTAGAACATGGACTTGGCTGTGTCCTCATCCCGTCTGCTCATGCCCTTGACTCCGTGACCGCCTCGGTTCTGCGCCTTGTAGTCGTCCACAGTCATTCGCTTTACATAGCCCATATTGGTCAGGGTCAGTATCGACTCCTCAACAGGAATCAAATCCTCGTCGTCAACATCGCCGATAACCGGGCTGATTTCGGTGCGGCGCTCGTCGCCGTACTTTTCTGCCACGGCTCTGGCCTCCGTCTTGATTACCTCCAGCATACGGGTTTCGCTTGCCAAAATTTCCTTATAATTCTGTATGGTCTTGCGCAGGTCGGACAATTCGTTGAGAATCTTTTCTATCTCAAGGCCTGCCAACTGACCCAGACGGTAGGCAACGATTGCGCTTGCCTGTGGGTCGTCAAAGCCGAATTTGTCCATAATAGCCTGCTTGGCCTCGGCTTGTCCTCCGCGACAGCCACGGATTGTGGCAATAATCTCGTCCACAATGTCAATGGCCTTTTCCAGACCCTCAAGGACATGGGCTCTCTTTTCTGCCTTTTCCAGGTCAAAAAGTGTTCTGCGCTTGATAACATCCTTTTGGAATTCAATATATTTTTGCAGTATTTCCTTTAGGGTCAGTATCTTGGGTACGCCGTGGTCCAGCGCCAGCAATATTGCGCCAAAGGTGGTCTGCATTTCTGTCATTTTGAATAACTGGTTCAGCACAACCTGGGCGTTTGCCTCTTTTTTGCACTTGATTTCCAGCTGCATACCGGTACGGGACGAGGTGTAGTCCTGAATGTCGGCAATGCCGTCAATTCTCTTGTCCTTAACCAGCTCTGCAATCTTTTCCTGCAATCTGCGTTTGTTAACGCCGT
Source organism: Eubacteriales bacterium (assembly GCA_029225565.1). GTDB lineage: Bacteria > Bacillota > Clostridia > Oscillospirales > Acutalibacteraceae > Eubacterium_R. The sequence continues at coordinate 1,267 of JAQXWS010000074.1, read as the reverse complement.
AGGGCAGCTGGGTAACAACAATCTTGTCCCTGCCGCTTTCCTGCTCTATCTCCGCCTTGGCACGCAGATAAATCTTGCCCCTGCCGGTGGCGTAGGTGTCCTTTATGCCCTTGGTACCCATAATAATACCGTAGGTTGGGAAGTCGGGACCCTTGATATGCTCCATCAGCTCCTCAAGAGTAGCCTGTGGATTGTCAATAAGACAGCACATACCCTCCACAACCTCTCTCATATTGTGGGGCGGAATATTGGTGGCCATACCTACAGCGATACCCGATGAGCCGTTAACCAGCAGGTTGGGGAACTTGGTGGGCAGTACCTGGGGCTCATTTTCCGTATCGTCAAAGTTGGGCATCCAATCAACGGTGTTTTTGTTAATATCCTCCAGCATTTTGACAGCAACACGGCTCATACGAGCCTCTGTGTATCTGTATGCTGCGGCGGGGTCGCCGTCCACACTACCGAAGTTACCGTGACCGTCAACCAATATATGCCTCATAGAGAAATCCTGTGCCAATCTTACCAGCGCGTCATATACGGAAGCGTCGCCGTGGGGGTGATAGTGACCCAGCACATCGCCCACGGTGGTGGCGCACTTGCGGTATGCTCTGTCGGGAGTAAGATTGTTTTTGTACATAGCGTACAGTATTCTTCTGTGTACCGGCTTGAGTCCGTCGCGAACATCGGGCAGGGCACGGGATACGATAACGCTCATTGAGTAGTCAAGGAATGCGCCGCGAATTTCCTTGCTGATTTCTACATCCTTGATATTTTGGTTATCATAATTAATATTATCATGAATTACTTGTTTATTAGCCATTATGTTTAACTCTCCTTGTCAAAGGCAACTAAATGTCCAGATTCTTAACGAATTGAGCGTTTTCTTCGATAAACTGTCTTCTTGGCTCAACCTCTTCGCCCATCAGGAGCGAGAAGTTTTCGGATGCAATCTCTGCATCATCAACAGTTACTCTCAACAGGGTACGGAATTCCGGGTCCATTGTGGTTTCCCACAGCTGGTCAGGGTCCATCTCGCCAAGACCCTTGTAGCGCTGCACATCGCAGTCGCCACCCATTCTCTCTATTATTTCGTCCCTTTGCTCGTCAGAATATGCGTACTCGCTCTTTCTGTTTTTGCTGACCTTGAACAGAGGCGGCTGTGACAGATATACATGACCCCGGTCAATCAGCTGCGGCATATACCTAAAGAAGAATGTCAGCAGCAGGGTGGTAATGTGGGCGCCGTCAACATCGGCATCAGCCATAA
>JAQXWS010000073.1 GCA_029225565.1 Eubacteriales bacterium | reverse complement strand
CGGTCAATCAGGGTGAGTTCGTTGCCATCATAGGACCGTCGGGCTCCGGCAAGTCAACGCTGCTGCATATCTTAGGGGGAGTGGACAGTCCAACCTCCGGCTCCGTGGTAATCAACGGGACGGATATTTCTGCTCTTGATGAGACTGCATTGGCTATTTTCAGGCGCAGACAGATAGGACTGATTTATCAGTTTTACAACCTGATTCCCATACTTACTGTGGAAGAAAATCTTACATTACCGCTGTTGCTGGATGGCAGAAAGCCAAACAGAACGCAGATTGCCTCGCTGGTAAAAACCCTGGGCCTTGAGGACAGGGTATCCCACCTGCCCAACCAGTTGTCGGGAGGACAACAGCAGAGAGTATCTATAGGCAGAGCCTTGGTAAACAATCCTGCATTGATGCTGGCTGACGAGCCTACAGGTAATCTGGATAGCGAAAACAGTAAGGAGATAGTGTCCCTGCTGCGCTCATTCAACAAAGAGCATAACCAAACTGTAATTATCATCACTCACGATGAGCGTATTGCCAATTCCGCCGACCGTATTATCGCTATCGAGGACGGCAGAATAATCAGAGATGAGGTGAGAGCGTGAATATAGTCAACAAGCTTACTGCTCGCCACCTTAAAGAGAATAAGGGCAGGTCGGTGGTTACGGCTTTTGGTATCATAGTGTCCGTCGCTATGATTACGGCTGTGTTCGTTGCCATCGCCTCCTTTATGAATTTGTTTAGCGATGTTAGCGTATTGGCCTGCGGCGATTATATTGCAAAAATATACGGAGCAGACAAGAGCTATGTTCAGCAGCTGCGTGATGATGAACGGGTCAGCACCGTGGGTATTCAGGTCGGCGATTACCGTCAGTACAAGCTGGATAACGCAAAGAGTGAGCGATTTGGCACCGGCTCCATTCTGGCTGCAAATGACGACGCCCTCAAGATGTATATTCGTACCGACTATGACGGTACCCTGCCTGCCAACGAAAATGAGATTGCCGTTGAGCAAGACCTGATTGACAAAAATAATCTGGGATGGAAAATCGGCGACACCGTTTCAATCCCCTATGGAGACAGATTTATCAATGACGAAAACGGCAATGAGGTGCCGGCAGTCGGTACATATACCGAGGGCGAATCCTTTAGGCTTGAGGGTATCGGCAAATACAAAATTACTGCCATTCTGCACAATAACGCCCCCACACAAAGCTACAGTATTGTCTGCGGTCTTTCCGGGATTCCGGAGGATAGTTTTGTCACATCATTTCAGCTTAAGAAATTGGATTACCGTACAAAGGATGTTGTTGACGAGATTCTGAAGACATCAAACGGCACCGAGACAGATATAAACAATGATTTGCTGGATTGCTACTTTTCCTTTGCAAAGGGAAGCACCAGCGCAATGCTGCTACCTATGGTAATCATTGTGCTGGCAATAATTATGGTGGCGTCGGTGGTACTGATATACAATGCCTTCGCAATGTCTTTGGCAGAAAAGGTAAAGTACCTCGGTATGCTCTCATCCGTGGGCGCAACAAAGCGACAGAAGAAACTGTCAATCTATTATGAGGGCTTTTTGCTGGGACTTATCGGCCTGCCTGTCGGCATCGGCACCGGTATTCTGGGCATTGGCATTACTCTCAAGCTACTGGGGGAGAGGATTATTTCCACGGGTATGCTGATGGGTGTCAGCGACAGTAATGTCAGTATGAAGATAGTCGTGTCCCCATGGGTATTGGCTGGTATTATTGTTATCAGTACGCTGACAATATTTATTTCCTGCGCAATTCCGGCAAAAAAGGCGTCGGATATTACTCCTATTATGGCCCTTCGCCAAACTAATGAGATAAAGCTCAAAAGCCGTAATCTGCGTTCTCCGAAAATCGTAAAGCTTTTGTTTGGCTATGAGGGCGAGCTGGCTCATAAGAACCTAAAGCGCAACGGTCGTAAGGCAAGAGTAATCACGGTATCCATTGCGCTTTCCGTAATTTTGTTCCTGTCGTGCAATTATTTTTGCGATATGTTTATGAGAGCCGCCGATGTGGAGACAATGCCATATCAGGTCGGCTGCTATTTAGACAACAAGGATTATGACAATAGGGACACAATCCTAAAGAAAATCAATGGTATTGACGGCGTTGATGATGTGTATTGCATAACCAACAGCGTTATAATCATCAATTCAGATTCTGTTGACGATAAGCTAAAGGATGTTTTTAACAAGGACAATTTTAACGGCGTATTCTCCGGTCAGCTGGAGCATAACAACACATTGTTTATCAACTTTGTTGATGATGATATGTTTAATGACCTGTGCAAGGCAAACGGCATTGATTATACCCGTTATTATCAGGGCGACTGCAAGGGACTGATGCTGAACAATCTCAATCATCGGCAGGGTACCTCCCCGGTTATGAAGGACACCGTATTAGGCAAAAAGATTGCCGACATAAATACCGAAAAGATGACGGACATCACCATCACCGATTTTGTTAAATATGACAGCAAGGACAGGCTGTGCAATATGAATCCCACAGACAGCTTTTCGGTTTATGTTCCGTTTTCCGTATATAGTCGGTTTGATGACAGTACCGTTTACTGCCTGGGTATTACTACCAAGCAGCACGAGCAGGTTTCGGAAAGTCTGCAAAGCCTTTGTGACAGCGGAGAGCTTCCGGAGTTTATGCGCCATGTGGATTATGAGCAGCAGACCCAGTTATCCAACACACTTGTGTTGATATTGCAGGTGTTTGTATATGGCTTTATTGCGCTTATATCACTTATCACGGTGTTCAATATTATCAACACCATATCTTCGGGCATCGCCTCCAGAAGAAAGGAATTTGCCATGCTCAAGTCCGTGGGTACAACCCCCGCCGGATTTAACAAGATGATTATGCTGGAGAGTGCATTTTACGGCATGAGAGCCTTGATTGTGAGTATTCCTTTGTCGGTGCTTATCAGCAAGGGTATGAACATGGCTATAGCCGAGGCAGCCATACCATTTGAGCTGAACCGGATTACCTACCTGGTGGTTGTTGCAGTTGTGTTCGTTGTCATCGGCGCAACCATGCTGTTTTCTGTTAAGCAGGTGCAAAAGGAAAATATTATCGAAACGCTGAAAGAAGAAATAAATTGATGCTTATGTCGCGGACTGTTACGGTCTGCGACATTTTTATGTAGGGAACAACAAAAAATAATGTTTGACTTTGCTTTAGTAATAATATATAATTAATTAGTTAAAATTTGCATTTTTGTAGTAAGGAGTTATTGATATGGCAGCAAAGACATTCAAGATGACAACAGCAGGCAAGGCAGAACTGGAGGCCGAGCTTGAAAAATTAAAGACCGAAGGCCGTGTAGACATTGCCGAAAAGCTTAAGGTAGCGCGTTCATACGGTGACCTTAGCGAAAACAGCGAGTATGACGAGGCAAAGTCGGAGCAGGCAAAGCTGGAGGCTCGTATCACAGAGCTTGAATATCAGCTGGACCATGCAGAGCTTATCGACTCCGGCGACAGCGAGAGTGTGTCCATGGGCTCAAAGGTAACTGTTGTCAGACAGTCCGACAAAAAAGAGATTGTATATGAGATAGTGGGCTTTTCTCAGTCCAATCCGTCCCAGGGCAAGATTTCTGACGAGAGCCCTGTGGGTGCGGCTCTTATGGGCGCAAAGGTGGGCGACAAGGTTGTAGTCGAGGCTCCTGTCGGCAACATTGAGTTTAAGGTAAAGAAAATCGACTAATTTTTTGAAGAGGTATTATACTTATGGCAGGAAAGTTTGAAATCACCAAGAAGGGTGACAGCACTTTCACATTTCAGTTATTGATAGATGATGTTGTTGTAGGCTCATCTCCGGAATTCGACAAGGAGGATGCCTGCAAGCGCGGCGTCAAGGCTGTAAAAAAGAACAGCCGTATGAAGGTCCAGAATACACTCCAAAATGACGAAGAAAAGACTAATCCAAAGTATCTTGTGGAGGCTGACGGCGACAAGGTCAAGTACACATTGCTCCTCCAGACCGGTGCGGTTGCTCTTGAGGGCAGTGCCGACAGCGAGGACGAGGTTCTTGCCGTTATCGAAAAGATTGGCAACAACGCCAATGCTGCCCAGATGACTATGGCAGAGGTTGTCCTTTCCGAAAATGAGCAAAAGCAGATTAGAGTTGACAAGCTCCTTGCTATGCAGAACGCCGGCAACGACCCGTTCGAGATTACATTGGCGCAGCAGACTCATCACAGCGACGAAATCAAAGCTGATTTTGACAATCTGGAGGACAAGGATGTTATCATCGCCGGCAGAATTATGACCTGGCGAGATATGGGCAAGGCCAACTTTGTTGATATTCAGGACAGGAACGGCAGAATCCAGGCTTATGTCCGTATGAACGATGTGGGCGAGGATGTGTTCGCCCAGTTCAAGACTTGGGACATAGGCGATATTGTGGAGATAAAGGGTTTTGTTTTCAAGACCAGAACAGGCGAGATTTCTGTTCACGCAAAGGAGATTAGACTTCTCTCCAAATCCCTCCTCCCATTACCGGAGAAGTTCCACGGACTTACCGATACGGACACCCGTTACCGCAGAAGGTATCTTGATATGATAATGAATCCCGATGTAAAGGATACATTCATCAAGCGCAGCAAGATTATTTCTTCCATCCGTTCGTATCTTGACAATCTCGGATTTATTGAGGTGGAGACTCCCATTCTCAACACAATTCCCGGCGGTGCTGCAGCCAGACCTTTTATCACTCACCACAACACCCTTGATATGGATATGTACCTGCGAATTGCTACCGAGCTTTACCTCAAGAGGCTTATCGTAGGCGGTATGGAGCGAGTGTACGAGATTGGCCGTAACTTCCGTAACGAGGGTATGGATGTTCGCCACAATCCGGAGTTCACTTGTATTGAGCTTTACCAGGCATTTACCGATTATCACGGTATGATGGATATTGCCGAGGCTCTTATCCGTAATGCGGCCAACGAGGTTTGCGACAGCCTGCATATTGTGTTCAACGGCACAGAGATTGACCTTGAATCCCCGTTTAAGCGTATGACAATGGTTGACGCTGTTAAGGAGTACAGCGGCGTGGACTTTGCCTCATTTATGAGCGATGACCAAAAGGCTGTAGCTATAGCTAAAGAAAAGGGAATCGAGATTGCTCCCGGCAAGGCAACATGGGGCGATATTCTCAACTCATTTTTTGAGGAATTTGTTGAGGAAAATCTTACTCAGCCAACATTCATTATGGACTATCCTGTGGAGGTTAGCCCGCTTACTAAGAGAAAGCCGGATTGCCCTGTGCTTACAGAGCGCTTTGAGCTGTTTATCCTGGGCGGTGAGTATGGCAACGCATACTCCGAGCTTAATGACCCCATCGACCAGATGAAGCGCTTTGAGGCTCAGATGAAGCTGCGCGAGGCAGGTGACGACGAGGCCAATATGATAGACAACGACTTTGTTATGGCTCTTGAGTACGGTATGCCGCCCACCGGTGGCTTGGGTATCGGCATTGACCGTTTGGTTATGCTGTTGACAGACAGCTATTCCATCCGCGATGTGCTTTTGTTCCCGACAATGAAGCCGAATGACAACAACTAAAACAATATATAGCAACGGAGTATTCTCGGCTGAGAGAATACTCCGTTGTTTATTTTGTGTTCGGTTCATCAGTTCTTCCTAATATATAATCGGTAGAAGTGTTGTAGTAATCAGCAAGCTTTAGCAAGTGTTCTATCGGAATGTTTTGAAAGCCTCTTTCGTACCGGGAATATACCGTTTGCGCTATTCCCAATATTTCTGCTATTTCAGATTGTTTTAAGTCATTGTCTTCTCTTAAGTCCCGTAACCTTTTGAAATACATAATCATCACCTTAGTACTTAGTTGTACTATTGACATTAACATGTAATTGTGTTAAAATCATATCGTAGTACTTATATGTACTATGTCCGTAGAAATATTATTAATAAAAGTTTATGAGGTGGTAATTTATGAAAAAAGTGATTTCGCTGTTTCTTGCTCTTGTGATGCTTGCGACATCGGTAGTGGGAATGGGGTTCTCTGCACAAGCACAGGTAAAATCCAACAAAAATCTGCAGGTTATTACCGATGGTGATGACGGTAACGGATACCCGGTTGCAATCCTGATGGACGGTAATCTTTACAGAGTTAATTGCAAATCAAATGACGGAAAACAAAAGGCGAAGTTAACAAAGCTTGCAAGCAATGTAGTATCTGCAAGCGGTGGCTACTGCGGTGGCTACAGCGAGGAATATAAGGCCGGTGCAGTAGGTTATACAAAGGATTCCTGGTCGGATTTGTATTTCTTTATCTTGTGGCTGGACAAAAACAAAACCATGCACAGCTATTACTATCTCTTAGCAGGCGGAGGAAACGGACAGAAGGTTAATGACAAGCAAGGCACAGTTTACAAAAAAGGCAAAGGCCCTACCGTAAAAAATGTTGACAAAATCTCGTCTGTCGGATATGTAAAGAACAAAAAGCTATATGTTCCCTACAGCACATCGGATTATGCAATAAGCTTTAGGGAAATGAAGGTGTATAAATACTACTCTGACAGATATGTCAGTGTAAATCTTTCCGGAAATGTTACCAACACTTTCGGCAACTATTTTGTTGCCTCCGGCAAGACGTATGGCGCACTTGGATTTGAAAGCATCGTATTTCCTTATTCGCTGAAAGACGCTTTTCGCTGCAAAGATAAGCAGTATATAGCAATTGGCAAAAAGCTGTATTTATACAATACTGACAAAAAGACAAAAAAGCTCATAGCAAGTGATTTTGCTTCCCACGGTAAGAACGGATATTACACAACCTCCGGCAAATTCAAATCGTTAAAGAACAAATCGTCATATTATGCTTATAGAATCGATTACATTGATGACGGAGAAAAGTTTGCAACAGTAACAAAGGACAAAAAGCTTGTTATTGCAACCGCAAAGTATAAGAATTATGCTTTAGATACAAATAATATGAGTATAAAAAGCACTATCGCAAGCAATGTAAAAGCGCTTTATACAGGCGATTTTGATGCCAATGACCTTTGCGCCTGGGTATATTCAAATTCTTTTTATTACACAAAATACGACAACTCGTTTTGGGTATATGATTTGAATACAAAAAAATCAACCTGTCTTGCGAAAAAGCCAAAATCATCATCCATAAAAACCTTGAGCGCAAAGAAAAAGGGATTTTATGTCAGCTGGAAAAAGGCTTCTTCAATTACCGGTTATCAAATTCAATATGCAACAAACAGTAAGTTTACAAGCAATAAAAAGACTGTAACGGTACAAAAAAGAAGTACCACACACAAAACGATAACAAAGCTAAAGGCTAAGAAAAAGTATTATGTTCGCATCAGAACCTACAAAACCATAAACGGAACAAAATATTATTCATCTTGGTCAAAGTATAAAACAGTTACAACAAAGAGATAATGTAAAGGGGCTGGATTCAGCCTCTTTTTCTTTTACTGCGACAATTTAAAAGCAATGAGGTTGACATAATTGCCTCAAAAGAGTATAATTATTCAAATATTATATAAATTATTATTTAGGAGATATTTATGAGATCTGATTTGATTAAGGAGGGTCCGTCCAGGGCGCCTCACCGTTCTCTCTTGCGAGCTCTCGGTATCGACGAACTTGAAATGAAAAGGCCGTTTGTAGCCGTAGTTAATTCAAAGAGCGACTACATTCCGGGTCACATGCATCTTGACAAAATTGCAGAGCAGGTTAAGGCCGGCATAAGAAATGCCGGTGGTGTTCCTTTTGAGTTTAACACAATCGGCGTATGCGACGGTATCGCTATGAATCACAGGGGCATGAAGTACTCTCTTTGCTCCCGTGAGCTGATTGCAGACAGCATCGAGGTTATGCTTACGGCTCATCCTCTGGACGCTATTGTGTTCATTCCTAATTGCGACAAGATTGTTCCCGGTATGATTTTGGCTGCTTGCAGACTTAATTTGCCGTGTATATTCATCAACGGAGGCCCCATGCTCCCGGGCAAGAGCACCGAAACCTGCCATCCAATCGGACTTTCGGAGCAGTTTGAATATGTTGGTGCCAATGCAGTAGGCAAGATGAGCGAGGCAAATCTTGAGCAAACAGCATTTACTGCCTGTCCTACCTGCGGCTCATGCTCAGGCATGTACACCGCCAATTCTATGAACTGCCTTACCGAGTCCATAGGTATGTCACTTCCGGGCTCCGGTACAATTCCGGCGGTTTATTCTGCCCGTCTGCGTTTGGCAAAGATGGCAGGCGAGCGCGTTATGGATTTGCTGAAAAATGACATCAAGCCATCGGATATTATTACAGAAAAAGCAATCGAAAACGCTATGCGTACTGATATGGCAATCGGTTGCTCCACCAATACAATTCTCCACCTTACTGCCATTGCTCACGCAGCAGGCCACGATATTGACCTGGCAGACCTTAACGAGATGGGAAACAATACCCCACAGATTTGCAAGCTTAATCCTGCATCATCTGTATTTATTACAGACCTTAATGATGTGGGCGGTATGCAGGCTGTAATCAAGGAGCTGGCTTCGGGCGGACTTATCCACACTGATTGCCTGACGGTAAACGGAACCGTTGCCGACCGTATTGCCAACGCACCGGATGCAGACGGCGTGATTATTCGCAAACTGGATGACCCGTTCTCAAAGGACGGCGGCATAGCTGTGCTTAAAGGTAATCTTGCAGAAGAGGGCGCTGTTGTTAAAAAGGGCGCTGTGGCACCGGAAATGATGCAGCACAAGGGCCCTGCAAAGTGCTATAATTCCGAGGAAGATGCAATTGCCGCCATTACCTCAGGCAAGGTAGTATCCGGAGATGTTGTTGTTATCAGATACGAGGGTCCAAAGGGCGGACCGGGCATGAGAGAAATGCTTTCGCCAACATCCGCAATTATCGGTATGGGTCTCGGCTCAGAGGTTGCACTGCTTACCGACGGCCGTTTTTCCGGCGCTACCAGAGGCGCATCCATCGGTCATGTCAGCCCGGAGGCTGCTGTTGGCGGCACAATTGCTCTTGTTGAGGACGGGGACGAGATTGAGATTGACATCCCTGCCAGGGTATTGCGCGTCAATGTTTCTGACGAGGTACTGGCAGAGCGAAAAAAGAATTGGACTGCTCCAAAGCAGGAGCTTACAGGCTACCTAAAGAGGTACGCACAGCATGTAACCTCCGGTTCACGGGGCGCTGTGTACGAGGACGACTAACAGAGGTATCTTATGCGTAAAGACAAAGCTTCGCAAAAACAGGATAAAGCAGACAGAAAAAAGTATCCTTTCATTGATTATATTGCAAAGCCGATTATTTTTGCCATGCTGGCGATGATAGCGCTGATTCCTATTGGCGCCGGTATGCTCAGCGAGACTGTTGACATAGTTCATGACCTGCAGACCACTATGACCCGTAATCTTAGCGATATGGAGCCTGTAGATAAGTTTGATAAGACCAAATCGCCAAAGGAGCTGGACCCTGCAATGTATATCGGTACCTTGAGTAGCAAAGCATTGGGTTCCGATTGCAAGGTGTATAACGGCATCAACCGTGTATCCCTCAGGGGAGGCGCTGCCATGTCAACAGAGGATAGTGTTCCCGGCAGCAGCGGCAGAACATGCCTTTTTGGTTATGCCAACGGTTGCTTTGCTAATCTTAACAAAGTAAAAATCGGCGAAATTATCACTTTCTCGGCATATTGGGGCGATTTTGATTATCAGGTAGTGGATATTGCCGTAAAAAAGGATATTCCTGTGGCTGACAGCGAGTGTCTGGTATTGTGTACCGACAGCAGCAGCGAGCCGTTTTCGTGTGACAACGGCAAGGCTTTGTATGTTGTTGCCAAGCCGGTGACAGACAGTGAGGAGGCGCAGAATGAGTAAGCATCGTTTTTCATCCAGAGAAAGCAGGCGTGATTTCTACTCCTTTGTTCTCTTTATCTGCCTTGTATTGCTAAGCTTGTCTATTTGCATCAGAGCATATATAATTAACCCCAATACATATATCAAGGTGTTCTCCGGTCAGGACTATGTTACATCCTTGTGTGAGGACACAAAGCAGTATGCCTCCGATTTGTGCAGCAGGTATTATATCAGCAGCGAGCTGGTTAATGACGCTGTTGGGTATGACGATGTATATAATGTAAACAAGGCGTATATTACCCAGGCCTTGTTGCCGGAGGGTGGGGACGATTTTCAGATTACTGCCAATGCAGAAAAAGAATTTTCCACAAATATCTACAATTCGTACGCCAAGTGGTATGATGCCGACGGCATCAAGCTCACAGCAAGCCAAAAGGCGGGACTTCGCACATTTGCAGACCGAGTCACGGATTATACCGCCAAGCGCGCTCAGCTGCCTTTTGCCCGGCAACTGATCCGGTTCACGGATACTTGCACAACTATTCTTATGATACTTATTGCGGTATCGGCAATACTAACAATAGCTTTTGCAATCAAGCTTTATACCATCGGCAGAACCAAGTACCGTTCCATACGCAGCTTGGCAATTGCCTTTGAGTCGGCTGCGTTGGTTGACTTTATATTGGTTGTGGGCGTGGAATTTGTAAAATCTACAAAGAATTTGGTTTTGTATCCGTCGTATTTATGCGATGCTATTATGTCCTATGTCAATCATTCCCAACAGATAGTCGGATTGGCAGGTATGGTTTTGTTTGCAATTTCTCTTGTGCTTATCGGGGATGTGTGGTATCGCAAGTATAATTGATTTGGTATTTTACTACTATTAGGATTAGAAAAGGGATTTAGGATTATGAGTGATATTGTAGCTTCTGCTAATTCACAAACAGATACCCGGCAGGACGACAGACCTGTGGTTATTTCAGTTGAGGATGTGTGCATGGACTTTACCCTCAGCAAGGAGAAGGTGGATAATCTTAAGGAATATGTTATCCGTATGCTGACTCGTAAGCTGGAGTATAAGAAGTTTGCAGCATTGAATCATGTTAGCTTTGATATTAAGAAAGGCGAGCGCTGGGCCATTATGGGTCTTAACGGCGCCGGCAAGAGTACATTGCTGAAGACAGTAGTCGGTGTGTACAAGCCTACCAAGGGGCGTGTGTACACCAGCGGTGTCATTGCTCCTTTGTTGGAGCTGGGCGCAGGCTTTGACGGCAATTATACCGGCAAAGAAAATATCTTTCTGTACGGCGCTATTCTCGGCTATAGCCGTGAGTATTTGGAAAGCAAGATGGAAGAGATTATCAGCTTTTCCGAGCTGGGTCACTTTATTGATGTTCCGGTCAAGAACTATTCATCCGGTATGAGAGCACGCTTGGGCTTTTCCATTGCTACCGCTGTGAATCCGGACATTCTTATTCTGGACGAGGTGCTGTCGGTAGGTGACGCCACCTTCCGAAAAAAGAGTCTTGCCAAGGTGCAATCCATGTTTGACAGCGGCGTTACGGTGCTGTTTGTATCTCACAATGTTGTGCAAATCAGGGCGATTTGCGACAAGGCCGTTCTTTTGGAGCACGGTACTGTTATTGCCAAGGGTGATGTTAACGATGTTATCGCCGTTTATGAGGAAAAAACCGGAGTAAAAGCTCCTGCAGCTCCAAATCCCGCACCTAAAAAATAATATAGTATTGATTTTGCTCTGCTAATAAGCAATTGTGTTAGCAGGGCAATTTTTTATGTATCAATCAATATGTTGTGGTTTTTGCAAAAAAATAATCAATATATTGGCGTTGATTTTTTCTTGTGCAATATTAACAAAGTTTGATTTTTATTTTTGTCAAAACAAACGAAAGTTTATTACTTTTTTTTGTAAAAAATCCTTGACACGACACTCTATATATATTATAATAACCGAGCGTGTGGTGAACTGCGCCTAATAAGTTATATATTATTATGCCGGTTGACACTACACAACAAGATATGCGTTGATGTCGGAGGTTGCGCTTTAACCCGGCGGTAATTTCGACGGAGTATGTCCGATTTCAAACCGGGCGAAACTAATCTGGTATTTAGCCACTAAGAGTGACTTGCGAACGCTCTTGTCGTGTAGGCTGATTCTGCGTCCGAATGAATATGGTCATTCGGTTTAATTAATGGACGGGGTCGGAACACACGGCGTAGTGGTAAGATATTGGAAGCTCGCACCACAAAATTTCATGGAGGAAATTAAAATGGCAGCAAGTAAAGTCAAAATCAGAATTCGTCTCAAGGGCTATGATCACAGTCTTGTTGATCAGGCCGCAGAGAAAATTGTTGAAACTGCAAAGAGAACCGGCGCACAGGTAAGCGGCCCGATTCCTCTTCCCACCGAAGTAGAGAAGGTTACTATCCTTCGTGCTGTACACAAGTACAAGGACAGCCGTGAGCAGTTTGAGCAAAGAACACACAAAAGACTCATCGACATTCTCAGACCATCCAACAAAACTGTTGAGGCTCTGACAAGTCTTGAGCTCCCAGCCGGCGTAGATATCGAAATCAAGCTTTAATCGTTATCATACAACAGCTGAGGTCATGTTGGGGGTACCCAACCAATAACCAAAGGAGGAAATACAAATGAAGAAAGGTCTTATCGGTAAGAAAATCGGCATGACTCAGATCTTCGACGAGGCAGGCAATGCAATCCCTGTTACAGTTGTTGAGGCTGGTCCATGCGTAGTTACCCAGAAGAAGACAATGGAGAACGACGGCTACGAGGCAATTCAGGTAGGCTTCGGCGATGTTAAGGTTAGCAGAGTCAACAAGCCAATGAAGGGCCACTTCGACAAGGCAGACGTAGCTCCAAAGAAGACCCTCAAGGAATTCCGTCTTGAGGACATTACAGCAATCAATGTGGGCGACATTCTCAAGGCTGACACATTCGCAGTAGGCGATGTTGTTGATGTTAAGGGAACAAGCAAGGGTCACGGTACATCAGGCGCAATCAAGCGTTGGAACTTCTCAAGACTCCGTATGACTCACGGTACCGGTCCTAACCACCGTCATGCCGGTTCATTGGGTGCTTGCTCCAGCCCATCAAGAGTATTTAAGGGCAAGAAGATGGCAGGCCACTACGGTCACGAAACAGTCACAATCCAGAACCTCAAGGTTGCCAAGGTTGATGCTGAAAACAACCTTATCGCAATCAAGGGTGCTATCCCGGGTCCAAAGGGCGGTATCGTAGTTATCGCTGATGCTGTTAAAGCTTAACGAAAGGAGAGATTAAAATGGCTACAGTTCCAGTATATAGTCAAAAGGGAAGAAAGACTTCCGATTTAGAACTTGCCGATGCAATTTTTGCAATCGAGCCAAACGCAGATGCAATGCATCTTGCAGTAGTTAGCTATCTTGCTAACCAGCGCCAGGGCACACAGTCAACTCTCACTCGTTCAGAAGTTAGCGGTGGCGGTGCAAAGCCATGGAGACAAAAGGGTACAGGCCGTGCTCGTCAGGGCTCAACAAGAAGCCCACAGTGGACACACGGTGGTATCGCTCTTGGTCCAAAGCCAAGAACATACAAAGTAAACCTTAACAAGAAGGTAAAGAGACTTGCTATGAAGTCCGCACTTTCTACAAAGGTTGCTGACGAGGAAATCAAGGTTGTAAACAAGATTGAGCTTGATGCAATCAAGACCAAGGAGATGGTTGAGGTTCTTACAAAGCTTAAGGCTGCAAAGAAGACACTCATCGTTACTCCCGAGGTTGACGAGAAGATTTACAAGTCAGCTCGCAATATTGAGGGCGTAAAGGTAGTTACAGTTAACACTCTGTGTGTTTATGACATTCTCAACTGTGACACATTCCTTGTTCTCAAGGACGCAGTAAAGAAAATCGAGGAGGTATATGCATAATGAAAGCAGCACAGGACATCATCCTTAAGCCGGTCATCACTGAGGAATCAATGATGGGCATTATGGAAAAGAAATATACCTTTAAGGTTGCAAAGGACGCAAACAAAATTGAGATTGCCAAGGCTGTTGAGTCTGCTTTTCCGGGCACAAAGGTTGCTAAGGTAAACACAATGAATGTACGCGGCCACAAGCGCCGCCACGGTTACAATGTCGGCTACACCCCATCATGGAAAAAGGCAATTGTAACCCTTACTGAGGATTCAAAGGAAATTGAGTTCTTCAGCGATATGATGTAATCACTATATAAGTATTATAACTATTATATAGACAGCAACAAACACAATCACGAATGATGAGGTATGAAAGGTGCCATCCTTTCGCAAAGTTATTCGTAATAAGGAGATTAGTAATGGCAGTTAAAAATTATAAGCCGACCACACCGTCAAGGCGTAATATGTCGGTTATTGATTATTCTTCTCTCTCAAAGGTTGCTCCTGAGAAATCTCTTCTTGAGCCACTCAATAAGAAATCAGGCCGTAACTCTTACGGAAGAATTACAGTTCGTCACAGAGGTGGCGGAAACAGAAGAAAGTACCGTGTTATCGACTTCAAGCGTAACAAGTTTGACATTCCGGCAACAGTTCTTACTCTTGAGTATGACCCGAACCGCAGCGCTCACATCGCTCTGATTCAGTATGAGGATGGCGTAAAGAGCTACATCACTGCACCTGAGGGACTCAAGGTAGGCGACAAGGTAGTTGCAGGTACTGATGTTGATATCGTAGTAGGTAATGCTCTCCCTCTCGAGAATATGCCTGTAGGTACAATCGTACACAATGTAGAGCTTTATCCCGGCAACGGTGCTCAGCTTGCAAGATCAGCAGGTAACAGCGCTCAGCTTATGGCTCTCGAGGGTCCTTATGCACTTCTTCGTCTTCCTTCAGGCGAGCTTAGAAATGTGCCAAAGGAGTGTATCGCAACAGTTGGCGTTGTCGGTAATTCCGAGCACGCAAATGTAAAGCTTGGTAAGGCAGGCCGTAAGCGCAATATGGGTTGGAGACCTACAGTTCGCGGTTCTGTAATGAACCCCAACGACCACCCACACGGTGGTGGTGAAGGTAAGTCACCTATCGGACGTCCCGGTCCCTGTACACCTTGGGGCAAGCCTGCTCTTGGTTATAAGACACGTAATAAGAAGAAAGCATCTAACAAGATGATTGTTCGCCGTCGTAACGGTAAATAAGAAGAAAGGAGAAGATTAAAATGAGTAGAAGTACTAAAAAAGGACCTTATGTAGAAGCTAGTCTTTACAAGAAGGTAGAAGCTCTTAACGAAAAGGGCGACAAGCAAGTTATCAAAACTTGGTCAAGAAGTTCAACAATCTTCCCTGAATTCGTAGGTCACACCTTCGCTGTTCACGATGGAAGAAAGCATGTTCCAGTATATGTTACTGAGGATATGGTTGGTCACAAGCTTGGTGAATTTGCACCAACAAGAACATTTAGAGGCCACGCAGGCTCTAAAACCGGTAAGTAATAGAAAGGAGAATAATTATG
>JAQXWS010000072.1 GCA_029225565.1 Eubacteriales bacterium | reverse complement strand
ATGTACGGAATTTCTGCCCATACTACCATGCCACGCTCGTCGCACAGGTCGTAAAAATATTGGTCATGCTGATAGTGAGCAAGGCGAATGGTTGTTGCGCCCAGCTCGCAGATAAGGTCCATATCCTCCCGGTGATGCTCCGGCAGCAGGGCATTGCCTATATCGGGTCTGTCCTGGTGACGGGATACACCACGCAGTGGGTATTCCTCGCCGTTGAGGATAAAGCCCTTGTCGGGGTCAATACGGAAAGAACGGATACCGAATCGAGCAGATACCTTGTCCACAACATCACCGTCCACAATCAGGTATGCGCTGGCTGTGTATAGGTGGGGGTCCTTTCTGCCGTTCCACAGGTGGGGGCGGTCAACAGTAGTTTTTGCATCTGTACCGCGATAGATAACCTTGTTGTCATTCTCTATTTCGTACTCAATTACTCCGCCGCCAACGGCATTTGCCTCAAATGTGATTTCGGCGCTGTCACCGTTAACAACGGTCGTAATATGGAACTCACCGTCAAAATGAGCAGCCGGTACGCAGATCAGCTCCACATTTCTGTATATACCGCCGTAGAATGTAAAGTCAGCCTGCTGTGGATACACGGTGTTGTTGGGAGAGTTGTCCACCTCCACCAGCAGCTCGCCGGTTTTTTCTGCCAGCTCCAGGGTGAATGCAGAATATCCGCCGTGATGTGAGCCTATTTTTTTGCCGTTATAGAACACATCGCAGGAGGAATTGACTCCATAAAACTTTACATACAGTAGCTGGCCTGTCATATCGGTTGCGTCAATCTGCTTTTTGTAATAGCATTTGCCGCGGTAGTAGTCGTTACCGCCGTCCTGACCGTCTTTGCCGTTCCATGTGTGGGGCAGGTCCAGACACTGCCATTCTTTTTTATCCTTGGAGAATTCCCAAGCAGAATTTATATTTTTTATCTCTCTCATTTATTTCTCCTCTCCGTGGATTTGTCTTAGCTTTTCTACATTTTCGTCAACCTGCTTTTTGTGCAGCGGGTACCAGAACCATAGCATCAGTCCCAGCACAATAAATCCTATTGCAGGTATGAGTGTTGTGATGTTGAATATGCCGTTGACCACATCGGTGTCAAATTGGGTTGCCTGTGAGTAGCCTACCATATCCAGCAGTACGCCTGTAAGACCGGCGGATGCCGCTTGCCCCAGCTTGCGGGCAAAGGAATACAGGGCATACACGGTTCCGTCCTCACGGATACCGTTCTTGATTTCGCTGTAGTCAATAACATCGGTAATCATTGCCCAGCCTATCATCTGGTACATACCCAAGCCAAGCCATGTTGCCGCCTGAAATACCACGAATACCCACACATTACTCGGGCGAATAAAGAATACCAGCAATGACACCAATCCGCCGAACAGGGAGGCAACCGCGCCAATTTCGGCCTTGCCAAAGCGCTTTGCCAGCGGCTTTGCAGATACTGCGGCAGCTACCATAGCAAATCCCATTACTCCCATGCCGGCAGTAATTGCCTTTGCGTTGTGGTAGTAGTTGGGGAAGATATAGTTGGACATTGACTGCAATGTCAGCTGCGCCAACAGCATTACTATTGATGATACAATGATGGAGATAAGGGCTCTGTTACTGAATGCGTTCTTTAGCATCACACCCACATTGTTGCGCTTGAGCGCGTTTTGGTCAGGCTCAACAACAACTCGCTCTGTTACCATGGTGTAGCACAGCAGGTAACAGATGATTGCGCCTACTGAGCAGGCACCGGCAACTATGGTGAATCTGCCGCCCATGAGTTCATTGCTTTTGTTGTAAACAATCATCGGCAGTCCGGCTGTGATGATTCCGCCTGCCAGCGTGCCGCCCATGGTCCTAAAGGTGGACAAGGATTGCCTGTCGTTAGGGTCGTCGCTTATGGCAGAAGCCATTGAGCCGTACGGTATGTTGACGCTGGTGTAGAATACCGAGCCCCACAGAATGTAGGTAACAACAAGGTAAACTATCTTGAATGTCATACTCATATTAGCCAATGAGCTTTGGTACATCAAGAATGACATAAGCGCCACCGGTCCGCCCATTCGCAGAATCCAAGGCTTGAACTTACCGGCCTTTGTAATTTTTGAACGGTCGCAAATTCGACCCATTCCCACATCGGTAAAGGCGTCAATAAATCTTGCCACCATCATTACAATGCCGACAACACTGCCTTTAACGCCCATAATGTCCGTGTAGAATTTCAGCAGGAATGTGGACGACAGCATAAAGGTGAAATCGTTACCGAAATCACCGAACATATAGCCCAGCTTGTCCACTATGCCAAACGGTTTTTTGTTCATAATTTTTATACCCCTTTTTTGTTGTAATTCGATTATAACATATTTGTTGTGATAATGATAGTGTAAATATTTCAAAAGATGGTAAATTCAGTGAGTACTCTCAATAATTTTTCGGATATGTGCTTCTGCTTCCTTTACTTCTGCCAAAAATTCCTTTGAGGATACTCGCAGTGCTCCGTTACCCAGTATAATTATCTGCTCCAGGGCGTCGGAGGTAACCACTCTTACCTTGTTGTTTTTCTTTGCCAGTCGGTGCGTGACTTTTTCGATATACATATCGGCGGTTTCTGCCTCCTTGGTATATACAACGCTGATGTCGTTAATCTTTTCTATCTCCCGATGGCTGCCCTTGACCTTGTAGGCGTCGAACACCAGTATGGTTTCGCATTTTTTGTAGCCGCGGTAGTTGCACAGTATGTTGATTAGTGCGTTGCGGGCGCCCTCAATATTGTCCTTGGACAACTCTCGCAGTTGGTCCCAGGCAAAGATAACATTGTATCCGTCCACTAGCAGGTACTCCGTGCCGTCATATTTTTTTACCGGCTTTTGCTTTGGAGTGGGCTTTTCTTTGCTTTCAGTCAGAACAAAGTGATTGTCGTCCGGATTATTCCGTGGCTTAATTGGTCCGTATGTCTGTTGGAATATATCCATCAATTCCTTATCCAGCGCAAAGAGGTCGTCGGCGTTATTCTTTTTGGTATTTAGGCGGCGATTCATATTTTTTACGGCGTCTGTCTTGGGCATGGATAGTATGCTTGGCAGATGCATGTGACTTTTTACACAGTCCCATTTTACATTGTATCCTGCGCCGTGGGAGCAGAATACAGAATCGCAGGGATTGGCTGTATCTCCGTCGCAATCATAGCCGATTTGGGCAATGACCTCCTCGCTGTTGTGGCAGGGCTCATATCCCTTTAGGGTGCATATCAGCTTGCCCTTTCCATGGGTGTATTGGCTTACATCCCGAGAATAGCTGTTCATTGTTGACACAGGCGCAGTGCCGGTGATGGTTACAGTGTCGTCAATTGTTTGCGGCGGATTGAACGTGCCGTGCATCAATTGTATGTCGTTCATTGCTCTGCCGACGCAGGTTTGGGGCACCTCCAGCACAAAATCGAATATGGGCTCCAGCAGTTGACATTCGGCAGAGCGCAGTCCCTGTCTTATTGCGCGGTATGTAGCCTGTCTGAAGTCGCCTCCCTCGGTGTGCTTTGGGTGTGCCTTGCCGGATTTAAGTACGATCTCCATATCGGTAATGGGCGAGCCTGTGAGAACTCCGATATGCACTTTTTCGTACAGATGGGTGAGAATCAGTCGTTGCCAGTTTTTGTCCAGTTGGTCCTCCTTGCAGTCCGTGCTGAATACCAGACCGCTGTTGCGCTTGCCGGGCTTCATCAGCAGATGCACCTCGGCATAATGTCTCAAGGGCTCAAAGTGACCCACGCCCTCAACGGTGTTGACAATGGTTTCCTTGTAGATGATACTGCCCTCGCCGAATTTTACATTCATTCCAAATCTGTTGGCTATTATTGATTGCAGTATTTCCAATTGGATTTCTCCCATCAGCTTTACTTGTATTTTTCCCTGCTGTTGGTTCCACTCTATCTTTAGCTGCGGGTCCTCGGCTTCCAGGATTTTCATTTTTTCCAGCGCTGTGTGGGAGTCTACTCCCTCCGGCAGTATAAGACTGTAGGTCAGTACCGGCTCCAGTATAGGCAAGTCAGCCCTTTTTTCTTTGCCCAGTCCGTCACCCGGACCTGCAAAGGTGATACCTGTTACCGCACACACCGTGCCTGCCTCTGCCCGGTCTGCGGCGGTAAATTTGTCGCCGGAATATATGCGGATTTGGTTTATCTTTTCGCGGGATGTATTCTTTTCGCTGTCAGGTATTTCTTTTAGCTTCAGCACCCCTCCGGTAACCTTTAGAAAGGTCAGCCGTTGGCCCTTGTCCTCGGTTATTTTATATACCCTTGCGCCGAATTCGTCGTCGTATTTAGGAGCTGCGGTGTATGCGTCTATACATTGCAGCAGTCGGTCAACACCCTCCACCTTTAGGGCAGAGCCGAATAGGCATGGATATACGCTCCTGTCCTTGATAGCATTGGCTATATCCTGCCCGGTTATTCCGCCGGCCTCGTATTTTGACAGCAATTTATCATCGCAAAGGGCCAAGCCCTCGGCGATTTCGTCGGTATCGGCGGAAAAGTCGATGCAATTATCGCTGAAATTTTTTCTTAATTGGCGCATTACAAAATCTTTGTCTGCGCCGTCCATATCCATTTTGTTTACGAACAAAAAGCAGGGAATATTGTATTTTTTCAGCAGTCGCCACAGGGTTATTGTGTGGCTTTGTATTCCGTCGGTGGCGCTGATTACCAGTATGGCATAGTCCAGTACTTGCAGCGTACGCTCCATTTCGGCAGAAAAGTCCACATGTCCCGGAGTGTCGATTAGGGTGAATTGGGTGTCGGCATAGGTCATTACTGCCTGCTTTGAGAATATGGTGATACCGCGGGAGCGCTCCAGCGCGTCGGTATCCAAAAACGAATCGCCGTTGTCCACTCTGCCCAGTCTTCGGGTACTGCCGGATTGGTACAGCATTGCCTCGGACAGGGTAGTTTTGCCGGAGTCAACATGGGCCAGTATGCCTATTACTACCTTTTTTATCCTAACCGCCTCCTTTGTTAATATAATTTTATGATAGCATATATGCTATTTGATGTAAACAAAAACAGATGCCCACCCGTAATCTGTGGGCATCTGTTGGTATTACTTGTTCAGTTCTGCGGTGGCTGTAACCCTGCCGTTGTAGGTATATACTCTGGGCACACGAGCCTGTATGCGACAGGGCAATTCGTAATTGAAAGAGTGAGCGCTGTTGGACAACTCCTCCATACTGATTTTTGCCCCTCCCTGTTGTCCTATGAGCGTTGCTTGGTCACCGGTATTGCAATCTATATCTGTAACATCCACCATAAATTGGTCCATACATACCCTGCCTATGATGTTTGCATACCTGCCGTTAATGATAACTCTGCCTTTGTTGGACAGGCATCTGGGGTAGCCGTCTGCATAGCCTACCGGAATTGTGGCAACTCTGGTTGGCTTGTCAGCCCTGAATGTGCCGCCGTAGGACACCTCGTCCCCCGGCTCAATTGTCTTTACATGGGATACGGTTGCCTGCCAGGTCATAACCGGCTTTATATCCAGCAGCGCCTTGTCCACCTCCTCGGAGGGGTACAGTCCGTAGGTAATTATTCCCATACGGCACATATCGTAGCATTTGTCAAAATTCATAATGCCGGCGCTGTTGTTGATGTGCTTGATGGGTATGGTGATTCCTCTTTTTTCCAGCATTGCGATAAAGGTGTCGAACCTTTCTCTCTGGCGTATTGCCCGTGACAAATCCGCCTCGTCGGCAGTAGCAAAGTGGGAGAAGATTCCCTCTGCCTCAATGTTTGGCAGCTGCACAATTTCCTTGCATATATCGGCGCTCTTGTCATTGATTTGGAATCCTATACGGCTCATGCCGGTATCTACACAAAAGTGGAAGGGCACATTTTTGCCCTGCCGGACAGCCTCCTGTGACAGCGCCCTTGCGTCCTCAACAGAGAATATCGGGATTCTGATGAGGTGCTTTACTACTTCTGTGTAGGAATCGGGGAACACCCTGCCCAATATCAATATGGGTGTGGTGATACCGGCAAGTCTCAGCTCCACCGCCTCCTCAATGCACGCTACACCAAAAAAGTCGCATCTGCTCTCCAGGAATTTTGCAAATTCAACTGCTCCGTGTCCGTAGGCATTCGCCTTTATTACTGCCAGCAGCTTTACCCCGTCGGCAAGCTTGGCCAGTACCCGGCTGCAATTGTATTCCAGGTTGTTCATATCGATTGTTAGCTGTGTTCTGTAGTTCATTCAATTCGCCTTCTTTTACGCTGTCCGCATTGTGGGATGTGCGGTTATTTTACAATATATATGTTCGTACCAACTTTATGCATATTGGTCCGACAAATGCAATAGCTGTCAGTATCAGCAGTATGGCACGGTGTATCTTCATTTTTTTGTCGTTACTGTTTGGCAAAAACGATACCGAGTCGGCACAGTTTTTGATGAACAGATTAACGTATTTTGATACAAAGTCATTGCCGAATACCAGTGCTATAGCAACGGTTGCAAGTACAGCAAGCAGTATTTGGATTCTTGCTCTGTAGGGCTGGGCATAGTTTGAGAATATCATAGTCAAGATTCTGTGGAACAGGAATATGGACATTGAGTTCCTGCCTGCCATAGTGATAAAGGGAATCTTTTTGTTTGCAGATAGGTACAAAAATCCCAGTATAAAAAATGCGGACACCAGCATTATCACAATTCTTGACGCCGGGTCAACAAGGTTTACGCCCTTGTAGGCATTAGGCAACAGGTCGTTTTTGCTCATATTCAGTGTCTTATAGCTGGCAATTTGCAGCAATACCCCACATATAACAGAGATTGTACCCAATTCCAGCCGCTGAATTGCAGGCTTTGATTTTATTTTATTTTCCAGAGTCTCGCCGTTGAGCAAGTAACCTGCCATAAAATACGGCCAGAATGTTACAACCTTGCTGATTGCCAAGGTGGTGTTGTCGTTTACGGTTTTCCAAAAGCCTACCAGTATGGAAAATATTATGATTGCCGGCATAATGTGTTTGAATTTGGCCAAGTAGGGCGTTATCACTCGCCATACCGCCAATGCCAGCAGATACCATGCAGAGTAGTAAGGATTGATTAGCTTTGGCTCTGCTCCGTTGTGGACCTTCCAAAATATGAAGGGCAACATAAATATCAGGTATCCGACCAGTAGCTGAATAATGGAATTTGCTGACCTGCTACGCTCACTTTTGCTGAAAAATCCGGACACAAATACAAATGCCGGCATGTGAAAGTAGTAGATGAAATCGACGATAACCCTGTTGGCTTCCTTGTCCTGAATTCCGTACAGGCAGTGTGCAAAAACAACCAGTAATATCAGTACGCCCTTTATGTTATCCCAGTAAGGGGAACGGGTTTTAGGTTTGATGCTGATGGCACTTTCGGTCATAGGGGTTCTCCTTGCATAGTATTGGAGTGGTCTTTTTTACAATTCAACAAGGATAATTGTACAACATTTATGCGGCAAGTACAATATTTTTGTGTATTTTTTGTAATAAAAAAGTGAGTAGCATCTGCTACCCACTTTTTTATAATTATTTGTACAGTGGTCCGTAGTTTGCACAAGCGGCATAGTCGGCAGCCTGGCTGTCCAGAGTACCGAAGCATGACCATGAGTGCGGACGGAAGATTCTGCTGTCGTCAACATTATGCATATTTACGGGAATACGCAGCATTGACGCCAATGTAATCAATTCTGCCCCAACATGGCCGTAAACGGTTACACCGTGGTTAGCGCCCCAGTTGGCCATCACGCTATATACATCCTTGAACGGACCCTTGCCGGTCAGAATCGGAGCAAACCAGGTTGTGGGCCAGGTGGGGTCGGTGCGCTTGTCGATAGTGTTGTGGATTTGGTCAGGCAGGTCACAGGTGTAGCCCTCTGCCAGCTGAAGAACAGGACCGATACCGTCGGCAATGTTGACTCTCAGCATAGTAACAGGCATCTCTGCTCTGCAACGGAAGTGGCTTGAGAATCCACCGCCGCGGAAGTATTCGTAGTTGGCGCGGCACCAGTCGGTTGCATCAAGGCAAGCCTTGATGTCGCTGTCGGTCATCTCCCAGAACGGTTTCATACAGCCGTTGCCGTCGGCGTCTTTGCAGGCACCGGAGCCGTCAAGCGCTGTGGCGCCTGAGTTGATAAGGTGGATAAATCCGTTGGCGGCTTTACCCTGCGGGCGCATACCGGTTACACGCTCACAGGAGTCGGGACTCCAGTATGTGCGCACATCGTGGAAGCAAGGCGCAGAGTTGGATACCAGTGTACCGAGAATCATTGACACGCCGTTGAGAGTGTCGTTTTCTGTTGCAAACGGGGTGGGCATCTTTTTTCCGTTCCAGTCAAATGTGGATGCCAGGATAGCCTCGCTAAAGTCGGCGTTAGGCAGCCAGTCGGTCCAGTTGCGCTGACCCTGGAATCCGCCGCCGATAGCATTCTTGCCCAGCGCCTCCTCGTGCCATCCCATGTCGTCCAGCTTTGTGTTGCCGAACATGATGTCACGCATAACCATGGTCATCTTTGTTATGAATTCCCAATCCTTGTCTGCCGGTATGTGCTTGGATTTGCGAATAATTTCGGGCAAATCCTTGCCTGCGTTGCAGTCAAAGCCCTCATTGCAGTTGTCTTTTACCCAAGCCAGGGCTCTTTCGTACTCCTCTTGGTCAAAAATCTCCAGAGTAATACGGCGTACAATCTCGGTCATATCTACCCATTCTGCACGAATACCAAGATATTTTTGGAAAAATTCGGCATTGCAGTAGGAGCCTGCGATACCCATTGCGATACCGCCAAAGTTAACATAGGCCTTGTTTTTCATCCATCCTACGGCTACTGCGCAACGGGCGAAGCGCAAAATCTTTTCTGCAACATCATCGGGGATTTCCTTGTCGCCGATGTCCTTTACCTCTGTGCCGTAGATTGAGAATGCCGGCAGACCTCTCTGGGCATGAGCCGCCATAACAGCAGCAAGATATACTGCGCCGGGCCTCTCTGTGCCGTTGAATCCCCATACAGCCTTGATGGTGTCGGGATTCATATCAAAGGTCTCCGTTCCATAGCACCAGCAGGGGGTTACCGACAGAGTAGCCACTACATTTTCTTTTGCGAACTGCTCCTGACATTTGGCTGCCTCTGCTCCGCCGCCGATGGTTGTGTCGCTGATTACACATTGCACCGGTGTGCCGTCAGGGTACTTGAGGGTTTTGGAGATTAGCTCTGCGGCGGCAGTAGCCATGTTCATTGTCTGTACCTCAAGGCTTTCGCGTACACCGCCCCAGCGGCCGTCAATAATAGGTCTTATACCGATTTTTGGATATAACATAATCATAAACTCCTTACTTGTTTACTATTTTTGATTTGAATATTTCGTAAGCCTTGTCCCATTCTGCCGAATGATGGGGCTTATATTCCTTTATTTCTTCGCCGGACATAATTATTTGTCTGCCTTGATTAACATCCTCCAGCTCGCCCAATGCCACCAGCTGCAGTACAATGTTGCCCAATGCCGTGGCTTCGACAGGACCTGCCTTGACCGGCATATCGATACTGTCGGCTGTCAGCTCGCACAAAAATCCGTCCTTTGTGCCGCCGCCCAGCAGATTCAGGCAGGTAAATTCCTTGCCGGTACAGCTGCTGATTTGCTCCAGGGCATATCTGTATTTTAGGGCAAGGCTCTCGTATATGCACCTTACCAGCTCGCCCACAGCTTGCGGCGCAGACTGACCGGTGCTCTCGCAAAACAACTTGATTTTGTCAGGTAGGTTGCCGTGTGCGGACAACATCGGGCTGTCCGGGTCAATCAGGTATTTGAACGGTTGCGACGTTCTTGCCATTTGCTCAAGGTCATTGTAGCTATAGCTGTTGCCCAGGGAATTCAGGTGACGCTTGGTTTCCTGTATCAGCCACAAGCCACTGATGTTCTTTAGGTAATTGATTTTTCCGTTAGCGCCCAGCTCGTTGGATAATTCCAGAGCGTTGCTTTCCTTAGTAAGAATGGGGGCGTCCAGCTCGCAGCCTATCAGCGACCATGTTCCGCAGGATAGGAATGCGCTGTTATCGTCGGTGCAGGGCATAGCCGCTACGGCGCATTGGGTGTCGTGCCCGGCAACCGATATTACCTTTATGCCGTTGTATTCGCCGTTGACGGTGCAGCTTGGTACCAACGGCGGGAATATATCCCTGCTGATACCGTAGGCATCCAGTATTTCCCTGCTCCAACTTTTGCTGTTTGGGTCCAGCATCTGTGATGTAGATGCGATTGTGTGCTCGCACACCTTGTTGCCGCTTAGCAAAAATGAGAACAGGTCGGGCATAAACAATATGCTCCTTGCCTTGCTTAGGTTTTCGTCACTGCATAGCTGGAACAGGGTATTGATGTTCATAATCTGATTGCCGCTTTTGGCATACAGGTCATTGTAGTCCATCCGTCCTTTTAGGCGTTCTATCGCGTCGGCAGTGCGCCGGTCACGGTAATGGAAGGGCGGACAAATAATGTTGTCGTCGCCGTCCAGCAGAGCGTAGTCAACCCCCCAGGTATCGAACGCCAGGGAGTCTATATCTCCTGCCTTATCCAGCGCCTTTTTTATTTCGCAAAAAATCATATCCACATCGTGGTGAACCTGTCCGTCCTGAATTATAGGATTGTTTTCAAAACGATGAATTTCTTTATATGTAATTTTTGTGCCGTCGTAGTTTGCTTTAATTGCTCTGCCGCTGGAGGCACCAAAATCAAAGGCCAGTACGGTTTTCATTTTACTACACCCTTTTTCAGTATAACATTTGCGTATATTGCCTCCTCACCGGTGGCGATAATCAGTTGGGCGTCCTTTGCTCTGTCATAGAATGCAAAACGCTCAACATATTCTATTTCGTGATTATCCGGTTCGTGCTTTTGCAATATATCGTTGTAATCCTGCCATATTGCGGGAGTGCCGCAGGTGTCGCCCTCGCATACCTGCATCAGCGCCACGGGACGGTCAACATAGGTGTCCAGCGGTATCAGCTCCAGTACGGCGTCCAGTATCTCCGGTACGCCGTGTCCGTCGGCACGCACAACATGAGCATTCTTTCCTATTCGCTGGGCAGGAAAGTTGCCGTCGGCGATAACTAATTCGTCACCGTGACCCATCTCTGCAAGGTATTTCAGCAGGTCGGGGGATATGTATTTTGGGATACCTTTTAGCATATTAATTTCCATAGCCTTTCCGGCTACAAATAGTAGTAGTATTAAAAATTCCTAACGCCTTATTGTAGCCGGATAAGGCGTATAACGGGAATTCAGCCATCTCAAAATTATGCCATAGGCAAATTTTGAGGGCAATACAATCAGACAGTGTAATTTTTTACACTAATCCTCCTTTTTGTGCAGAACTTCGTCGTCGGGATTGAATATTTTGTGTCCCGGATGACGGCCTGTTACACGGTAGTATTCGCGCAGGTTAATCAGCTTTTCTATATTCTCGTTGCTGATGTCGTGGCTGCCGCCCAGTATTACGGCATTGATGGTGATTTTTGCCCACAGCTCCAGGCTTTCCATACGGTAAAAGGCTGTGATTACATCAGAGCCCACTGCCAGCGCACCGTGATTTTCCAGCAGCATTACATCGTGCTCCTCCAGGTAAGGCTCGATTGCGTTTGGCACCTCCACGGTGGACGGTGTGCCGTAGGGAGTCAGCGGTACCGAGCCGATAACCGCAACATCCTCTATCATATTGTACATGTCCATTGCCTTGTGGGCTACGGCAAATCCTGTTGCTCCCGGTGGGTGCGCGTGAATTACCGACATTACATCATCACGCTTGTCATAGCAGCGCAGATGCATTTTTATTTCGCTGGACGGGCGCATTCCGTCGTTTGCCTCCAGCACATTGCCCTGGCTGTCCAGGATAATCAGCTTTTCCGGGGTGATAAATGATTTGCTGATGCCGGTAGGGGTGGCAATGATTCTGCCGTCCTCCAGTCTTGCGCTGACATTACCGTCGTTTGCGGCAACCCAACCTAACTGCCACATTTTGTGGCACACATCACAGATTTGGTCCTTGACTATGTTTATGTTGTCCATATTATCCTCCAATACAGTTTTATACACTTTATTATATCACAATCGGTACGGTAATTTATATTGACTATTTTGTACAATTCTGCAACCGATATTTGGTTATATTGCCAAACGCTGTTTGTTGCAACGAGCAAAAGTCAACGTATATGCCCGGGATAAATTTATTGTATATTCGGCGTATTAGTGGTACAATGTAGATAGAAAGGTTGTGATATTATGTGTACCGCCGCAACATACAAAACAAAGGATTTTTATTTCGGAAGAACCCTGGATTACGAGTTTTCCTACGGTAATACGGTTACCGTTACTCCAAGGAATTATCCCTTTCGCTTCAGATGTATGGGGGATATGAATCATCATTACGCCATCATAGGTATGGCCTGTGTAATGGACGGTTGTCCGTTGTATTACGACGCTGTTAACGAAAAGGGATTGGGCGTTGCAGGACTTAATTTTGTGGGCAATGCCCATTACAACAGCGCTGTTGACGGAATGGACAATGTTGCCCAATTTGAATTCATTCCTTGGATTCTGGCACAGTGCGAAAACGTTGAGCAGGCAAGAGCCCTGCTGGACAAAATCAATATCACCGATACACCTTTTAGGGATGATTTGCCGGTGGCGCAGCTGCATTGGCTGATTGCCGACAGGAACAGCGCAATAACCGTTGAGTCAACTGCCCAGGGACTGACGGTGTATGACAATCCTGTGGGAGTGCTGACAAATAATCCGCCATTCCCGCAACAGATGTTCAGCCTAAACAACTATATGTCCCTGTCACCCAGGGACCCAAAAAACAGATTTTGTGAGGCTCTGCCCCTGAATATGTACAGCAGGGGAATGGGCGCAATCGGATTGCCGGGTGATTTGTCCTCCCAATCCAGATTTGTAAGAGTGGCATTTGTTAAGATGAATTCCGTATCCTCCGATGACGATACGGACAGCATCAGCCAGTTTTTCCACATTTTAGGCTCCGTTGACCAGCAGCGGGGTTGTGACTATGTTGAGGGCGACAAGCCGGAGATTACCATATATACCTCCTGCTGTAATGCCGACAGGGGCGTGTATTACTACACCGCCTACAATAATCACCAAATTACAGCTGTGGATATGCACCGTGAGGATTTGGACGGCAAAAATTTGGCGCTTTATCCCATAGTTGACCGAGAACAAATTAATTATCTTAACTAAAGCACAGACTGTCGATAAAGTGGGTTGAACCACGCCAAATAATATATATGTAACCGATTTCTGCCTCTCTTGTGTAAATAGAGGTGGGTGCGATTTATTGCGCTCGGAGAAATTGTAAAAGCGGCTTAGATTCATCATTAGATGTCTAAGCCGCTTTTGGCGTTTTTCGTTTTTTGCTCAGTCGAGGTATAAGCATACATCTTCCCTCGCAAGAAAACGAAATTCAATCCCATTTCTCGCAGTCTTTATTGTGCTAAAATTCTACTTCTATTTTAGTGCCAACATCCACCTTGCTTATCACATTGATTTTTGCATTGTGAACCTCTGCGATGTGTTTTACGATGGCAAGACCAAGGCCTGTGCCGCCTGTTTCCTTGCTCCTGGATTTGTCAACCCGGAAGAAGCGCTCGAACACTCTCTTTTGGTATTCTGCCGGTATGCCGATACCGTTGTCCTCAACGGACAGCACCACAGATGTGCCAAGGGGATTGTGCACTTTTATCTTTACATATCCGCCGTCCTTGTTGTATCTGATGGCGTTGTCCACAAGGTTATATACCATTTCTTCAATCAGGGAGGGATTTGCATTGATGTATTCCTCCCTGATTTCCGTCTCAATGGTTACATTTTTGCTTCTGGCGTTCATTTCCAGCGATTCGGCACAATTCTCGGCAATTTGCCCCAGATTTACCTCTTCAAAGTTTATGCTCTCCGACCGAGTTTCATCCAGCTGGGACAGCTGAATAATGTCCTCTGTCAGGGTTACCAGCCTTAGCGCCTGCTTGCGTATAGTGTGGGCAAAGGGGCGTATATCTTCCTGCTTTGCCATGCCGTTTTCTATGAGCTCGGCATATCCCGCTATGGATGTTAGCGGCGTTTTAAGCTCGTGGGATATATTGGCTGTGAACTCCTTTTTTTGCTTGTCCAGTTGCTTTTGCTTGCGCTTATGCTCCTTTAGCTTGTTGACAAAGGGTGCCAGCTCCTCGTAGGTTTCCTGCTCCTCGATGTTGTCCAGATTTTTGCCGATTTCCGTAATCGGCTTTATTATGCTTTGGGTGACGGCATAGCTTATGATAAGTGACAGCACCATTACCGCCAGGCCTACAATAGCGATGTAGAACAGAGACTCATAGAATACTATGAACACGCTGTCGCCGGTAACCGCCACACGCAGAATATTGCCGTTATCCAGCTTTATTGCGTAGTAAAATGTGTTTTGGTCAATGGTGGCGGACTTGCGTATGGTTGAGCCGTGACCGCTTTGCATAGCCTCCTTGAACTCCGGTCGGTCAGCGTGATTTTCCATAGTCTCGGCGTTTTCCATACTGTCTGCCAGCACCTTGCCGTCGGGGGCGATTATGCTCAGTCTTGTATCATCATTTACGCTGTTGATAAATGAGTAATCACCGGTGTTATTGATTTCCTCCGATACCAGGGTGGCAACGGTTTTTAGGTTGCTTTGTGCCTGCTTTTCGTAATAGCTGTGGAATACGAATACCATCAGCACACTGGTCACCAGCACTATGCCCATTCCCAGGGACAGTATCTTGGTGAATGTTTTGTTTACCATATCAGTCACCTACCTTGTAGCCAACATTTCGTATTGTTTTTATCCACTCACCCGCAGGGCCCAGCTTTTTGCGCAGGGATTGTATATGCACATCCACGGTGCGGTTGCCCTGCTCAAAGTCGTATCCCCATATGCTTTCCATCAGCTTGTCACGGGTCAACACTATTCCTTTGTTTATGATGAGCAGCTTCAGTATTTCAAATTCCTTGTAGGTTAGTTCAATCACAGAATCGTCAAGATATACCGTGTGCTTTGCCTCGTCTATCAGCAAGCCTTTGTATGCTATGTTGTCCGTTGGAGCGTATTGGGTTCGGCGCAGCACAGCCTTTACTCTGCTTACCAGCTCCATCACGCCAAAGGGCTTTGTGATGTAGTCGTCGGCACCTGCGTCCAGTCCCTTTACTGCATCAATTTCGTTTGATTTTGCAGTTACCATTATTACCGGTATGCTTTTGTACATAGGGGTGGAGCGCAGCTTTTTCAGTATGGACAGGCCGTCCTCGTCAGGCAGCATTATATCCAGTATTATCAGCGCGGGAATATTGTCCTCCAGGGCGGAGTACAGCCCCTTTGCGCGGTCGAATGCCCCTACGGAGAAATCACTGTTTATCAGCGCATAGCTCTCCAGCTCCTTAATGCTGGTGTCGTCCTCAACAATGTAAATCAGCTTGTTCATATCATTCTATCCTATACTTTTGCAGATAATCCCGGAACATTTCCATAAATCCCTGGTTTTTGTGGCTTTTTACACCCTTTAGGTAGGTGTGAGTCTGGTAGCTTCGATTGGATAATTCTATGATGCATACTGCCAGATTTGAGCAGTGGTCGGCAATTCGCTCAAAGGAATTGATAATGTCGAAAAACAGCATTCCGTTTTCTATAGTACATTCGTTGTCCTGCAGTCGCTTGGAGTGTCTTGCTCTCAATTCTGCCTTTAGGTTGTTGATAACCTGTTCCAGCGGCTCAATCTCTGCCGCCAGCCGTTCGTCATCGGCAATAAATGCGGCTATGGATTTGTCCACTATTTCGCCCACAGCCTTGCTCATTATCTCCAATTCTCGGTTAGCGTCCGGCGTAAAGTGTACTTTGTTTTGGTGCATACGCCTTTTGATTTTCAGTATATTCACACCATAGTCGCCTATTCGCTCAAAATTGCTGATGCCGTGGCTCAGCTTGGACAGCTTTATGGAATCATCTATACTCAGATTCATAGAGCTGATTTTTACCAAATAGGTTTCCAGCTCGTCCTCCAGCCTGTCCAATTCCTTTTCGTTTTTGCTGATTTGCTCATCTCCATTATGAGAGTATTTTTTGATTAAGTCAAGACATAAATAGATGTTTTCCTTAGCCAGTACACCCATGGAGTCGCAGCGCTGCTTAACTTTGTCAATAGCGTAGGACGGCGTCATCAGGAACTTTTGGTCAATCAGGGTGTCGTTGTTTTCTTCATTAGTGTCCTTGATGATGAGATGAGCCAGCTTTTCCAACTGCTTTGCAAACGGAAACAATACCACGGTGGAAAAGATATTGAATGCGGTGTGGATTACGGCAATGTATGTTGCGTTTACCGTGTCTTGTATGAATGGCAGATGGAATACTGCGTTTGCGCCGTAAAACAGTATCATAGCCAGTATTACGCCGATGGTGTTGAAAGCCAGGTGCACCACGGCTGTGCGCTTTGCGTTTTTGTTGGTGCCGATGGATGATATTATGGCAGTAACGCAAGTGCCTATGTTTTGGCCCAGAATAATGGGAAATGCCGACGCTACATTGATTGAGCCGGTAACAGCCAGTGCCTGCAGTATTCCCACAGACGCCGACGATGACTGAATTACCGCCGTCAGCAACGCCCCTGTCAGCACGCCCAGTATCGGGTTAGAGAACATTGTCAGTATGCCGGTGAATTGGGGTACATCCTTTAGCGGGGCTACAGCTGTGCTCATTGTCTCCATACCGAACATCAGTATGGCAAAGCCCAGCAATATAGAGCCGATATCCTTTTTCTTTTCGTTTTTGCTTGCCATATACATCACTATGCCTGCCAGCGCCATAACCGGAGTAAATGACGATGGCTTCAGTAGGCTGACGAATATGTTGGTGCTCTCGATATTAGTCAGGGACAAAATCCATCCGGTAATAGTGGTACCTATGTTCGCACCCATTATGATGCCTATTACCTGATGCAGACTCATAATTGATGAGTTAACAAAGCCCACGGCCATTACCGTAACTGCGCTGGAGGATTGTATTATTGCAGTTACTCCCGCACCAAGGAGCACGCCTTTTATTCTGTTGTCGGTCATTTTTTCCAGGACGGACTCAAACTTGCCTCCGCCCAGCTTTTCCAGAGATGTTCCCATGTAGTTCATGCCGAACAGGAACATAGCCAGTCCACCCACAAGGGACAGAATATTGAATATGGACATTACATCACCTCATTTGGTAGTGTATGTCCGTTTCGTTCAGGATTAATTAAATTTTTGTTAAATCTGTGTTAAATCAGCCGAAAAATCCGTTGATATATTCGTATGTTCTCTTGTGAGCAGGGGAGGAGAACATCTTTTTTGTGTCGTCAAATTCTATTACCTCACCCAGCAAAAAGAATGCCGTCCTGTCTGATATTCTCTTTGCCTGGCTCATGGAGTGAGTTACTATGACAATGGTGTATTCTTTTTTCAGCTGCAGCACCAGCTCCTCGATTCTCTTTGTCGATATGGGGTCCAGGGCAGATGTGGGCTCATCCATAAGCAGTACATCCGGATTTATTGCCAGCGCCCTGGCGATACACAATCTCTGCTGTTGACCGCCTGACAGCGCCAACGCGTTTTTCTTTAGCTGGTCCGATACCTCGTTCCACAGGAACGCCTGCTTCAGACTGCGCTCCACTATACTGTCCAGCTCTTTTTTGCTGTGTATTCCATGGGTGCGGGGGCCGTAGGCAATATTGTCATATATGCTCATAGGAAATGGGTTTGGCTTTTGGAACACCATACCCACTTTTTTTCGCAGCAGATTTATGTCCATAGTGTTGATGTCCTGTCCGTCCAGCAATATTTCGCCGTTGATTTTGCACCCTGTGATTAGGTCGTTCATACGGTTCAGGCTCTTGATTACCGTTGATTTTCCGCAGCCCGACGGACCGATAAAGGATGTTATCTGCTTTTCGGGTATATCCAGGCTTATTCCTTTGATTGCCTTAAAATCATCGTAGTACAGTTCCAGATTTTTGATTTCAAATTTGTTCATTTTGCTATCCTTTTTGCTAAGAAATTTGACAATGCATTGATTATCAGCACCACTATCAGCAGAACTACTGCCGTTGCATAGGCTTGGTTAGTATATAATCCCTCGTTTAGCAGGCAGTACAGATGCACGGACAGGGTGCGTGTTGATGAGCTCAGGCTTTCTGCCGCGTCGGGCACGGTGCCTGCTGTGTATATCAGCGCCGCAGTCTCGCCGACTATTCTGCCTATTGCCAATATTATTCCGGAGATAATTCCGGGCATGGCGGTTGGCAAAACTATTTTGAAAATTGTGCGCAGTTTACCGGCACCCAGTCCATAGGAGGCCTCCCTGTATGCGTCCGGTACAGACATCAGCGCTTCCTCGGTGGTGCGTATGATAACCGGCAGCACCATAATAGCCAGGGTTATAACTCCCGCCCGCAGGGAATATCCCCATTGCTTGGATATTACGAATGCCAGGAATCCAAAAAGACCGAATACAATTGACGGTATGCCCGACAATGTCTCGTTTACCACTCGTATTGCCCTTACGAATTTACTGCCCCGCTTGGCATATTCCACCAGAAATACCGCAGAGGATATTGCAATGGGTATTGCTGTCAGCAGAGTAAAGAATGTTAGCAAAAATGTGTTGAATACGGACGGCAGCATGCTTTGGTTTTTTACCGTGTACTTTAGGGCGAACAGCTCCGGCGTCAGATTGGGGATGCCTTTCACCAATATGTATCCTATAATAAAGGTCACCGACAGCACGGTTAATACTGCCGATGTATAGACCGCTGCCGTCCCGATAGCAGATAGGGGATGACTGATTAGTTTTTTCGCTTTTTTCATATCTGCTACGCCTTCTTTCTCGTTACTGCCGAAAAGCATAGATTGATTATCATAATCAGCACAAACAGTACTACTGCCGTGCCTATCAGGGCGCCTCGGTGCAAGCCGGACGCATAGGCCATTTCTATTACTATATTTCCGGTCAGAGTTCTTACTCCCGACAAAACAGAGTTCGGCAGAACCGGTTGATTGCCGATTACCATAATTACAGCCATTGTCTCGCCTATAGCTCTGCCGATGCCCAGTATGATGCCACTCAGTACACCCGACGATGCAGCGGGCAGTACCGTCTTGAATATGCTTTGCTCCTTTGTTGCGCCCAGCGCCAGCGCTCCCTCGTAGTATTGAGTCGGCACTGCGTTGACAGAGGCCTCGGCGGTGTTGATTACTGTGGGCAGTATCATAAGGCCTAAAAGTATTGACGCTGTCAGCATACCCTTGCCGCCGGTACCTGTCAGCCTTTGCATAACAGGTACCACGGCTACCAAAAAGAAGAATCCGTAGATAATCGACGGTACAGACGCCAGCAGATTTACCATTGGCTTGATAACCTTGTACAATCCTTTAGGACAGTAGTATGCCATAAATATTGCAGTCAGTACTCCTATTGGTCCGCCTATGGCAATTGCTCCGGCGGTAACATATATACTGGATACAATCATGGGGAATATGCCGAATTTGCCTTGCATAGGCTTCCATTCCCTGCCCAGTACAAAGGATTTGGGCCCAATTTCGTTTATTGCGGGTATGCCGTTTTTGAATATAAATATGCAGATTGATACCACTGCCAGCACCGACAGGCAGGCGCATAGCAAAAATATGTATTTGAATATTATTTCGACAAATTTTTTCACTTAGTTTATCTCGCTCCAGCTTGTGATTTCGCCGGTATATACCTGCTTTACCTGCTGTGATGTAATGTTGGTTACGCTGTTTTCCTTGTTTGCAATTACCGCAATTCCGTCCAGGGCTATTTGGGTTGCCTGCAGGGTCTTTGCCTCATCGTCCTTTAGGTCTCTGGAGGACATGGCAATATCTACCGCACCCTCGATTGCCGACTGAATACCTGCCGATGAGCCGCTTTCCTGTATCTCGATTTTTACATCCGGGTTTAGTGCCTTGTATTGGTCGGCAAGTACATTCATCAGCGGGGCAACGGAGGTTGAGCCTGCCAGAGTTACGGTGCCCTTTTTGCCGGATGCTTTGTAGGTCGTCTGAGTATCCGTGCTTATGTATCCCTCGCCGTCAATTATCTTTGCGCCGTCAGTGCTCATAATGTAGGACACAAAATCCTTTGCAGTATCACTGAGACTGCCGTTGATATATGCAATGTTGAACGGCCTTTGCAGCTTGTACTCGCCGGATTTTACTGTCTGTGTTGATGGCTCAACGCCGTCCAGCTGCAGCGCCTTAACCTCCTCGGACAGTGAGCCCAGGGATACATAGCCGATGGCGCTCTTGTTGCCGGCTACGGTGGATGTCATTACCGATGTAGAGTTAGTAATTTCTGCTGTTTGGATTGTGATGTCGTTGTCATTTTCGTCCACTATTCCCATCAGCTCCACAAATGCGTCCCTTGTGCCGGAGCCCTCCTCACGAGAGATTACCGTGATGGATGCGTTGTCCTTTTCCTTTTCGCCGCTTGCAGCGGAGCATCCTGCCAATACCGTGCCTATGATTGCTGCGGCACCGATAACAGCCAATACCTTTTTTCCTGTTTCCTTTGTCATTTTCTTTTTCTCCTTTTGATTTATTCCACCTGTGTGGATGACATCAGCATAATCCCTGTTTGTCAAATTTGAATTTCGTTATTGCAAAGATTCGGTAAAATCGATATTAAGTTCTGCGGTCAGCTCGGCTTTACACAAATTTTACTTAATACTGTATTGAAATTTTGTGCAATAGTATGTTATAATTTATACGAGATAAACAATTGATGCATTTTGCATAATGAACGGAGAATTACTTTGTCTATTTGGTATGGTATTGCGTGTGTCATCTCGATAGTCTTGTTAATTGTCTGCACCGTTTTTTACCGCAAGGAGAACAAGTGGCTGTTTTGGCTGTTTTTGGCTGTAACGGTTACTGATTTCGGGTATTTCGCCCTGTCTGTATCGCCTAATTTGAGGATAGCCATGGCGGCCAATTCCTTTGCCTATTGCGGTAGTGTGTTCCTGCCTATATTCATATTGATGATTATTGCCAATCTGTGCAGGTTGGAGGTACCTCGGCGGATTATGCTGTCCATGTTTTGTGTCGCTTTTGTGATATTTGTGATTGCAACCAGCGGATGGTATTCCGATGTGTACTACACCGCCGTGGATATAGCCCAAGTCGGCAAGTCCACTGTACTGGTCAAGGAATACGGTGTTCTGCATCCTGTATATAAGATGTATATAATTGCCGGACTGCTGGCTATGATTGGCGTGCTGGCATACTCCTTTGTACGCAGGAATGACAAGAATATCGGCGTGTCCATATATCTGTCTGTTTTGGTGGCAATCAACATAGGTATATGGTTTGGCGAGACAATTTTTAATAGCAGATTTGAGTTCCTTTCTGTATCGTATATTATCACCGAGGTTTTGCTGCTGCTGTTCTATTCGATAGTCAGCCGGCTGATTAACCAGTTGGCGGCCCAAGACCAATCTGCAGAAAAAGACGAGACAACGGACACAGATACAGAAGAGATTATATATTTTGATAACATTAATATTGAGGATTTGGACATTTCCGGTATAGAGCTGTTGTCCGATAGAGAGAGGGATGTTTTCGCCCTTATGCTCTCCGGCAAAAAGCGCAAGGACATTGCCGAGATGCTCTATGTGTCCGAAAGCACTATCAAGAAGCATTCTTCCTCTATTTACAAAAAACTCCGGGTTGAAAACAAAAAGGAGTTAATGAAAAAAGTATATACTGCTGTTAACGGCTAAATACCGGGGGGTTATCTCTCCGGTATTTTTTTTTTGCAAAAACCCTTTATTTATGCGGGCAGGTAGCCCTATTTTTTTGTAGGGCCCATAAAAAAAGTAGCCCTGTTTTTTTCGTAGGGCCCATAGACAAATTTGTGTATATTTAGTTATAATAACATTGTATTATTTATTATGTTCGCATTATTATTTTGGAAAGGATGATTTTATGAAAAAATTTTTAGCAACCCTGTTGGCAGTTGTAATGCTGGCAACAACAATTATGGCCGTGCCTTTTAGCGCAGGGGCAATGACTGCATCCGACGCAGTAAGTGCAAAGGTTGCCAATGTAACATCGGGCTCTTATATCGACAGCAATGTTTCCATTGATGTTGAGGACGGCTATGTTTACTACAAGGTTACCGTTGCCGAAACCGGGGTGTATTCTCTGCACACCGATGATATTGAAAGTGCGGATACCTATGGCTATCTTTATTCGTCAACTGACCTTAACGATATACTTGCAGAAAATGACGATGGTGACGGAAGCAGTGATTTTTTAATTGAATACCCCTTGGAAAAAGGCAAAACCTACTATCTGGCAATCAGGTATTACGACAACACTTACATCGGTAGAGAGTTTTCTGTTGTTATTGAAAAGAATTCCAAAGTCGTAGCAGAAGGCGGCGTGCTTTATAAGCCGGACACCGTCAAAGTTGACGGCGTTCCTCAGGACATATATTATGCGTCCGGATTCTATCTTTCACAGCCTTCTGCCGTAACAATAAAGGGCAGCATCAATTCAATCCCCGTAAAGTATATTGACGCCGATGCATTTGAGTACTGCAAATACATTACCTCCGTTACTATTGAGGACGGTATTGAGTATATCGATGAGTATGCTTTTTATTACTGTAACAATCTTCGCTCCGTAAGACTGCCCAACACCTTAGATTCAATTTGTTACAAGGCTTTCAACAGCTGCAGCAGTCTTTCGGCAGTAACGCTTCCGGATTCTCTGAAGAGAATCGAAGACAATGTTTTTAGCTCTACATCACTCAAGTCAATTACTATTCCGGCGTCTGTTGAGAATTTGGGCAGCGCTTTTTCCTATGCCGGAATGTTGGAGGCAA
This sequence comes from Eubacteriales bacterium, assembly GCA_029225565.1. GTDB lineage: Bacteria > Bacillota > Clostridia > Oscillospirales > Acutalibacteraceae > Eubacterium_R. Next base: position 13,339 of record JAQXWS010000072.1, on the reverse strand, counting down.
TTAATGTAAACAGCTCCAACCCTTACTACAAATCCGTTAACGGCGTTCTCTTCTCAAAGGACGGAAAAGAGCTTTACAAATTCCCGGAAGGCAGAAGGGATTCTACCTATACCATACCAACCGGAGTAGAGTCTATCAGAAGTAATGCTTTTCAGTATGTAAGTGCAGACAAAATTATTTTGCCAAGCACGGTAAAGAACATATATAGCTATGCGTTTGACGGAGCGTTCAGCAGCGAGATAGTGCTTAACGACGGATTGGATAGTATTGGCGACTATGCTTTTGAGATAACAGCATTCAGGACAATAAGTATTCCCGACACAGTAAAGACCATCGGTTCACACGCATTTTATCGCTCAAGCTTTGCAACAGTCGATATTCCGTCTTCTGTTACAAAAATCGGCGACTATGCTTTCTACAGCGATAAGTTGGAAAATGCAATTATCAACGCTGATTCTGTAGTTATTTCAAACTACTCATTCAAAAAGAACACAACATTGTTTGGTAATTCGGGCTCAACCGCCGAAACCTTTGCGTCAAGCAACGGCAACAAGTTTGTAGCCTTTACAACATCGTGCTCTGACCATAGCTATGTTATTGACGAATATGTTGTAGAGCCTACCTGCCAATCAAAGGGCAAGGCAACAACCTACTGTGGAGCATGTGGTCAGGCAGGACCTGATACCACAGTTGCAAAGCTCGACCATAACAAAAACTATGCAGGCGTATGCACCATGTGCCAAACACCGCAGCTTGTAAATGGTGAGATAAAGCTCAACAGCAGTGCAAGCGGCACAATTACCTCCGATGGTGCAGCATACTTCTACTGCAAGATTGCCAAGGACGGCAAGTACACATTATCCGTCGATAAACTGAGCCAACCGACATATTGGATAGCTGCCGGTGTTCATAGCAACGGTGCTTGCTATATTCAATTTGAATCACCGAACCCTCGTGTAGGCTCTTTGACCATTGACGCAAAAGCCGGCGACACATTGCTCATTGGATTGCATAGCGATAATTATGCCGATAAGAATACAAGCTTTACTGTTTCTGTAAAGTGTGAGCATTCCAAAACAACCACAACCACCACAAGAGCAACAACAAGCGCCGACGGCAAGATTGTAAAGAAGTGCTCTATTTGCGCCAAGACCCTGTCAACAACCGTAATTCCAAAGGCATCAAGCGTAAAGCTTTCCGGCACAAGCTATACCTACGACGGCAAGGTTAAGACACCAACCGTTACCGTAAAGGACAGAACCGGTAAGAAGCTTGTAAAGAATACCGATTACACAGTATCTTATGCAAGCGGCAGAAAGAATGTTGGAAAGTACGCAGTAAAGGTTACATTTAAGGGTAAGTATAGAGGTACAAAGACCTTGTACTTCACAATCAAGCCGAAGGCAACCAGCATTTCTTCACTCAAGGCAGGCTCAAAGAAGTTTACTGTAAAGTGGTATAAGCGTACTACCCAGACCACCGGTTACCAGGTGCAGTACAGTACCAGTAGCAAGTTCAGCAGTCCAAAGACTGTGACCATCAGCAAGACAGGCACAACATCAAAAACAATTTCAAAGCTCAAGGCTAAGAAAAAGTATTATGTAAGAGTTCGTACCTACAAGACTGTGAATGGCACAAAGTACTACTCCTCCTGGTCCAAGGCGAAGTCTGTAACCACAAAATCATAAATAATCCGATTAGGCTCCCTTTATACAAGGGAGCCTAAAAACATACCTAATCCACATAATAATCGGAGCCTCAATATTATGCCGCGTTCACTTATAATTTTATTATACAAAAAACTATTGACAAAGGATGTTGGTCTGTGTATAATTAACTTGTAATCAGTTCAATGTAGTAATTGTTACAAGGTGGTGAGCCTATGAACGAAAACCAAATAGCCGCTTTGTTCAAGGAGCGCAAGTTCAGGGCGACCCCTCAGCGCATAGCTGTGTACAAATACTTGTGCGAAAACAGAACACATCCCGACGCATTGGAGATATACAACAATGTGGTGGAGCAAAATCCGTCTTTTTCCAAAACCACGGTGTATAATTCGCTGGCTGCGTTGGAGGAGTGCGGACTGGTTATACGCATTAATGTGGACGGCGACAGCGCCAGGTATGACGGATTTGTCGCAATGCACGGCCACTTTTTTTGCGAAAAATGCGGTCGGATTTTTGACTTTGACCTGCAGAATATTGATTGTTCGCTGCCGCAAGGCTTTCGGACCAATCATAGGAGCGTATATTACAGAGGCTTATGCCCTGAATGTAAATAAATTATTGTAAGGAGCAAATTATTATGAGCAAAAAGTATTATTGTCCCGTATGCGGATACGAGAGTGATGAGCCAATCGAGACCTGTCCTATCTGCAAGGCAAAGATGGCTGTCAGAGAAGAAGGCGAGGCTATGACCTGGGCTGCAGAGCACATCGTAGGCGTTGCACAGGGCGTTGACCCGGAGATTATTCAGGGTCTTCGTGACAACTTCAACGGCGAGTGTTCCGAGGTTGGTATGTACCTGGCTATGGCAAGAGTAGCCCATCGCGAGGGCTATCCCGAGATTGGCCTTTATTGGGAAAAGGCTGCCTACGAGGAGGCAGAGCACGCTGCAAAGTTTGCAGAGCTTCTTGGTGAGGTTATTACCGACTCAACAAAGAAGAATCTTGAGATGAGAGTTGCTGCCGAGAACGGCGCAACAATGGGCAAGTTCGAGCTTGCAAAGAAAGCAAAGGAGCAGGGTCTCGACGCTATCCACGACACAGTTCACGAGATGGCTCGTGACGAGGCAAGACACGGCAAGGCTTTCGAGGGTCTTCTCAAGAGATACTTCGGCTAATATAGAAACAAAAGAGGCGATCGCATGATCGCTTCTTTTTTTGTCATTATTTGCATTTGATTGATTTTACAGATGACCAAGCACCGTATGTTCTTTTGCCGTTAACAACCTTATATCCTCTGACTCTGTATGTATATAAAGTCGCAGGAGTCAAATCCTTAATAAGACATGGAGTGATTGTAACGGTCTTTACAGTTTTTAATTCCTGTTGTTTTTTCTTTACTAATACTATTATGAATATGGTATTGCGATAGATAACAAAATATGGTATAATCATACAATGAGTTTTTGGGTAAGGAGCGATGTTATGAAAGATATTAAGTATATCGGCGTAAATGACTACGATATTGACCTTTTTGAGGGTCAATATATGCTGGAAAAGGGTATGGCATACAATTCGTACGCCATCATTGACGACAGCATTGCTATCATGGACTCGGTGGACAAAATAGCTGTGGACAGATGGTTGGCAAATGTTGATGATGCATTGCAGGGCAAGGCACCTGCGTATCTTGTGGTTCAGCATTTGGAGCCCGACCACAGTGCCGGAATTCAGGCGTTGGCTGACAAATATCCCGATATGACCGTGGTAATGACTGCCAAGGCAAAGGCTATGTTGCCGCAGTTCTGCGATGTTGACCCCAACAGAGTTGACGCTGTGGGCGAGGGCGACACTCTTTGTCTCGGCTCACATACCCTCACATTTATGCTTGCACCCATGGTGCATTGGCCTGAGGTTATGGTTAGCTACGAGAGCAGCGAGAAGGTGCTGTTCTCTGCCGACGCATTTGGTAAGTTCGGTACAACCGACGCTGACGAAAAGTGGAATTGCGAGGCGAGAAGATACTACTTTAACATTGTGGGCAAGTACGGTGCACCTGTGCAGACCCTGCTAAAAAAGGCTGCCGCCCTTGATATAGAGACAATTTGTCCTCTTCACGGACCGATTCTCACCGACACAATTCCCGAGGTGATGAGTCTGTACAACACATGGTCGTCATATCAGCCGGAGGATAGGGGCGTGTTCATTGCGTATGCGTCAATTCACGGCAATACTGCCGAGGCAGCGTACAAAATGAAGGAAATCCTTGAAGCAAAGGGTTGCCCGCGGGTTGCCATTGCCGACCTTTCGAGAGATGATATTGCCGAATGTGTTGAGGACGGCTTCAGGCATAGTGTTCTGCTTTGTATGGCGTCCAGCTATGACGGTTCGGTATTTGCGCCCATGGCAGATTATCTGCACCATCTGCAATCAAAGGCGTTCCAAAACAGAACAGTAGGCCTTGTGGAGAATTTTTCCTGGGGTGCGTCATCTGCCAGAACGATGAGAGCAGAATTTGAGAAAATGAAAAACATTACTGTTCTTGATGATATTGTTTCCATCAAGACCCGTATGACGGACGAAAATGTATCACAGCTGGAGGCTTTGGCCGACAAGCTGATTGCAAGTTGTTAGAGAGGTGTATTATGAACCAAAAGGCATTGTTTAATATCAGTTATGGATTGTATGTAGTTACTTCCAATTTTGACGGCAGGGATAACGGCTGTATCACAAACACAGTCAGCCAGTTGGCAAACGAGCCCCTTACGGTATCGGTGGCAATAAACAAGGCAAATTATACCTGCGATATGATTAGAGCGTCAAAAAAATTTACTGCATCGATTATCAGTCAGGACGCCGATTTTGAGTTATTCAAGCATTTCGGCTTTCAATCCGGCAGGGATGTGGACAAGTTTGAAAACTACAGCTATGCTGCCAGAGGCGTTAACGGCTGTATGGTTATCACAAAGGGGGTCAATTCTTTTATCAGCGTTGATGTTGTCCAAGAGGTTGACCTGGGCAGCCACATTCTGTTTATCGGTCATGTAACAGATGCAGAAAAGCTTACCGACTCGCCATCCGCTACCTATACCTATTATTTTGAGAATATTAAGCCGAAGCCACAGCCGGTTTCCAATACAGAGGACGGCAAGACTGTATGGAGATGCTCTGTTTGCGGCTACGAATATGTTGGCGAGGAATTGCCGGAGGATTTTGTTTGTCCGCTGTGCAAGCATCCTGCCTCCGATTTTGAAAAGGTATGATACCCACTTTATCGACAGTCTGCCGGCTCCCTTTATACAAGGGAGCCGTTTTGCTTTAGCCAAACTGAGGGATTGCCGAATCCCGTTTTTTATTGTGACGATACTGCATACGCCGGTGTATTGTAGCTTAAATTACACAAAAAATGTGCAAAATAGTAAATACTTCTTGAATACATACCCTGTGTTATATTATAATTGTATTATATTAACGGCTTATTGCCGAGATGGAGAATAGATATGAATTCATTTTGTTTCACCGATGAGGAGCAAAGAAAGTACGCTGTTGCGTGTCTTACCTTTGCCCACAGGCTCGGACTAATTGATGACAGCAGTCTTGATGCCGTTGTCAGCAGATGCAATGCCGAAAACGAAAGGCGCAGGCAGGCGTTGGATAACGGCGAGGTTGTATATGGGCTAAAGCAGTTTACTCTGCCGGTGTATCTGGATTATGAGTTGACCAGATTCAGGCTGGATTTTGCCGCCGAAAAGAAAGGCATCAGCTATCAGTACCGCCCTATCGAAAACAAGGAGCTAAAGGCTTATTACAAGGCTAACAAGGATTTGTTTACACGATACAACGGTGACAAATTCAGATTTAAGGAATCCAAGATGGTCATATATAAAAAAATAAGGGAGGAGCAGTATGATGAAGAAGTCAATGCTATACTATGTCAGCTCTCTTAACGGAAATGACAACAATGACGGCCTGTCTCCCGACACAGCTTTTAAGACCTTAACAAAGGTTAATACTCTGCAAATCAATGCCGGGGACAAGATTTTGCTGCAGATGGGCTCCGTGTTTGAAAATCAATTTTTGCATCTCAAGGAGTGCGGCGATATTGCCGGCGAGCCTATAGAGATTGCGCCCTACGGCGAGGGCGACAGAGCCCCCTTTATCAATACCAACGGCAACGGCATTTGGTACCAGGATTATGGTGTAAAGCTGGATTTCGCCGGCCATGTATATAGAGGCAATGTGTCGTCCTCGGTATTGCTGTATGATGTGGAGAATATTGTCATTCGTGATATTGAGATTGCCAACAAGGAGGAATTTACCACCCTGGAGGCATATACCGATCCCGACAAGATGGACAGAACCGGCGTTGCCGTAGTGGCACAAAACAGGGGAACGCTCCATTCCGTCACATTGCGTAATCTGTATGTTCATGATGTAACAGGCAATGTTTACAACAAGCATATGAATAACGGCGGTATATATGTGACCGCCTTTAAGCCCAAGGACGAGGACAGCACCGGTGTGGCACGATACGACGGCGTTACCGTTGAGGGCTGCTATGTCAGGAATGTCAGCCGTTGGGGTATAGCAGTGGGATATACATATCGCCACAGAGATTTTGCAAAAAAATATCTCGAAGCAGATATATTCAAAAAATACGGAAACGAAAATATTATCATCACCGGCAATTACTTAAAGGAGGTGGGCGGCGACGCCATCACTCCTATGTATGCGCTGACACCTTTGGTGGAGCATAATGTGTCCGACTCCTGTGCAACAGAGATGAACGACAGATACTATGCCAAGCCCGGCAAAAGGATGGGCAAGGTGGCTGCTGCCATCTGGCCGTGGAAATGCAAGGACGCATTGCTGGTGTATAACGAGGCTGTGGACACAAAACTCAACCAGGACGGTATGGCCTATGACGCCGACTCCGGCGACGGTACCGTGTATAAGTATAATTATTCCAGGCTTAATGAGGGCGGCTGTATGATGTTCTGTCTGGGCGAGGCCGTGCATAACACATTTACCAACAATGTCAGCTATGACGACCTGGGCGGAGTATTGAGCCCGGCAGGCAATCCCGACGCATATGTTGCAGACAACGAATTCTATATGCGCAAGGGAGTGCCCCTGCGACGCAAGAGAAATCACGGCAAAATGACTTTGAAAAATAACAAGATTACTATATTAGATTAAGAGAGGTACACTATGGCAATCAAAAAGGGACGCGTTACTATTCCTACCGATATGGATGTAGTGCAGGAAACGCTGGAGGTTATGGACAAGTGGGGAGCAGACGCTATCCGTGACTGTGACGGCACGGAGTTTCCACAGGAGTTGAGGGACACCGGTGCAAAGGTATATGCCACATATTATACTACTCGCAAGGACAATGAGTGGGCAAAGGCAAACCCCGACGAGGTTCAGCAGATGTATATTATGACTCCGTTTTATACAGCTACCGAGGATACACTCAAAATTCATCTTATGAGCCATCTTTATCCCGATATGCTTAAGGTCAATAATCACGACGATATTACCCGTTGGTGGGAGGTTATGGACCGTACCACAGGCAAGCCGCTGCCTGCCGACGCCTGGCATTATGATGAGGCTGACGGCAATGTTGTTATCACAAGGCCTGTTCGGTTCCACCAATATACAGTCAGCTTTTTGGCTTATATTATGTGGGACCCGGTACATATGTACAACGCAGTTGTTAACGAGTGGGATGTTGAGCCGCAGATTACCTTTGATGTTCGCCAGCCTAAGACCAGAGCCCATTCATTGGACAGACTTCGCCGATTTTTGGACTCTCATGACTATGTGGATGTGGTCAGATTTACCACATTTTTCCACCAGTTTACGCTGGTTTTTGACGAGCTTGCCAGAGAAAAGTTTGTGGATTGGTTTGGATATTCGGCATCTGTCAGCCCGTATATTCTTGAGCAGTTTGAGCAGGAGGTGGGCTACAAGTTCCGTCCCGAATTCATAATTGACCAGGGATATATGAACAATACCTATCGCGTTCCCTCCAAGGAATTCAAGGATTTCCAAAAATTCCAAATGCGAGAGGTTGCCGCACTTGCCAAGGAGATGGTGGACATTGTCCATGAATACGGCAAGGAAGCCATGATGTTTATGGGCGACCACTGGATTGGTATGGAGCCGTTTATGGAGGACTTCGCCTCTATAGGTCTTGACGCAGTTGTCGGCAGCGTAGGCAACGGTGCTACACTCCGCCTCTTTAGTGATATAAAGAATGTAAAGTACACCGAGGGCAGATTTTTGCCTTATTTCTTCCCGGATGTATTTTGCGATGGCGGTGACCCGATTTATGAGGCAAAGGTTAATTGGGTAACAGCCCGCCGCGCGATTTTGCGCAGTCCTATTCAGCGTATCGGGTACGGCGGATACCTCAAGCTGGCGCTTAAGTTCCCGGAATTTATGGACTATATTGAGGATGTCTGTGACGAATTCCGCACTCTTTATGATAATATTCAGGGCGTTACCCCATATTGTGTAAAAAGGGTGGCAGTACTGAATTGCTGGGGCAAAATGCGTTCTTGGTCCAACCACATGGTGCATCACGGACTGTATTACAGACAGAATTATTCATACTTCGGCGTTATTGAGGCGCTTAGCGGCGCTCCCTTTGATGTGTCTTTTATCAGCTTTGATGATATAAAAAGCAACAAGGCTCTGCTTGACGATATTGATGTAATCATCAATGTGGGCGATGCCGATACTGCCCAGAGTGGCGGCGAGTACTGGGCAGACGAGGAAATTGTAACTGCGGTAAAGGAGTTTGTTTATAACGGCGGCGGCTTTATCGGTGTTGGTGAGCCTGCGGCTCATCAGTGGCAGGGCAAGTTCTTCCAGTTGGACGATATTCTCGGCGTCGAGCGAGAAAACGGATTTACTCTCAACACCCGCAGATACAATACTCAGGAGCACAGGGACCACTTTATTCTTGCCGATACCGACGGCAATGTTGATTTTGGCGAGGGCAAAAAGAATATTGTAGCCCTGGAGGGTACTACCGTCCTTATCCAAAATGCAACCGAGCTGCCCTTTGCTGTTCGCCATGCAGAGGAAGTGCAGATGGCTGTCAAGACCTTTGGCAAGGGCAGGGGAGTATATATCAGCGGCCTGCCGTATTCCTTTGAGAACAGCCGTGTACTTTATCGTGCAGTTCTTTGGAGCGCAAATGCAGAAGACCAACTGCTGCGCTGGTACTCCACCAACTACAATGTCGAGGTTCACGCCTATGTTAAAAACGGCAAGTATTGTGTTGTCAACAATACCTATGAGCCCCAGGATACCACCGTTTATGTGGGTGACGGCACCGGCTTTGACCTTCACTTGGACGCAAACGAAATCAAGTGGTACCAAATCAATGACTGATAGACAATGCACGACGGTATAGCAAAAGCTATACCGTTTCAGACTGTCGATAAAGTGGGTTGAACCACGCAAAATAATACAGTATTTAACCGATTTCTGCCTCTCTTATGTAAAGAAAGGTGGGTGCGATTTATCGCACTCGTGGAGATTATAAAAGTGGCTTAGACATCTAATGATGAATCTAAGCCACTTTTTTTTTGCAATGTTTTGCGTATTATTCTATCCAGATTGGGTTGGTGAATGCCCAGAACAGGGTAGGCATTTTCTTTGTGTCGGTTTCTTTTCCGCGCTTGCCCATAAAAGTCTTTTCGCCGAATATCATCAGCTTGTCCATAACGGGATTCAGGTCGTATTCTATCTCTGCACGGATGAATCCGGGCTCGGTAATCTCTGCCGAGGCATAGAATTCCTCGGTGTATTTTTTTGCCACATGCTTGTATATAATCTTGTCATTGTTGTAGATTACCACACGGTGTCCTTTTTTCAACTTAGTCACCTTTATATCGGCGGTTTTGCAATCGCTGAGCTTTGCTGTATCGCCAACCTGGGAGTCGCCTACCGTCAGGTAAATCATACCGGCTTTGGGCGAATTGGTTACTACGCTACGGCCTTCACGCAGTGCCTGCAAAATAGCATCTTTTGTTTTTTCCTCTGCCAGTACATAGGTTGTGGGTACTGCCAGTAGGGATATTCCGGCATAGTATCTGTGGTGGTCGGAGCCGCCTACAGCTGCAATTCGGTGTCCCTTCAGCAGCTGCTGTACCCACCAGTCCCTGTTTTTTACATTATCCGAGTGCTGTATGGTGTTCCATACCTCCACGCAATCAAACGGGTATGCCTCCATATCCAGCAGGAACGGACAGTTGGAACAGAATGGGTGATTCATTGATACTGTGGCGCCTGCCTCCTTGCATTTTGCGATAATATCGGCATAGTCATCGGCTGTTTCAAGCTGGTGGGGTGGCTCGTGGGGCACCTTTTCGCCCCATACATTTACATGGCCGTTTTCGTGGGTCAGCTCCTGACCTTGGATAACCAGCATATCTCCGTCGTAGTAGCTCTTTTCTACAGAGTTGTAGTTGTGGTCCGTTATTATCATATATTCCAGACCGATTTTTTTGCATTCGGATATGAGTGTGTCAACGCTCATGGCACCGTCGGAATTTGTTGTGTGCAGATGGGTATCGCCCTTGTACCATTTTTTCATACTAATTCCCATAGCCTTTCCCGGCTACAAATAGTATAATTAAAGATTCCTAACGCCTTATTGTAGCCGGATAATGCGTATAATGGGAATTTAGCCATCTCAAAATTATGCCACAGGCAAATTTTGACGGCAATATAATCGGATAGTGTGATTTTTCACTCTACTTTCCATTCATTATTGAGGATTGTTATCCTATATTGGCATAGTAACATATTTTGCCCCTTTATGCAACAAAAACGAAAGTTCAACTCCCGCTGTTTTGGCTTTCGCTGATTTTTAGCCAAAACAACAAATGTTGAACGGTAATTAATATTTGTGTATAATAGAAAGTACAAATGACAGTACAGGAGGCCCTTTGCTTTGGTTATCAGATTGTTTGTATTGTCGGTACGACGAAAATTTCTGCTTTTAGCAACCAAACATAACAAAAATTATCAAAATATGTCATTTTCGGTTGGTTGAAATTATGTTAAGTTAAGTTTACAATATTCATACAAATCAAACATTGGGAGCAAAATATGGGTATTGTAACAATTAACAATCTGAATAAAGCATATCCTGCTTTTAAGCTGAGCAATATCTGCTTAGATATTGAAGAAGGCAGGATTACAGGCTTTGTAGGAAGAAACGGCGCAGGAAAAACAACTACCATTAAATCAATGCTGAATCTCGTTCACCCTGACAGCGGCGAAATTACTTACTTTGGCAAATCGTTATATGAAAACGAAAGGGAAATAAAGAAGCACATCGGTTACTCTACCGGTTCGATTAACTGGTATCCCAGAAAAAAGATAAAGGATGTTATAAAAACAGTCAGCAGGTTTTATGATACTTGGGATGATAACGCTTGTCACAAATATCTCGATTTGTTTGGAATAGACGAGAACAAAACCGCAAATCAGTTGTCGGAGGGTATGAGGGTAAAATGCAATCTGTTGATTGCACTTTCACACAATGCAAAAATCATTATCCTTGACGAGCCGACAAGCGGTTTGGATCCTTTTTCGAGGGATGAGCTGCTGGACATTTTTACACGGCTAAAGCAGGATGGTGTTGCAATATTCTTTTCTACACACATAATTTCGGATATAGAAAAATGTGCCGACAATATTGTTTATATATCAAACGGAAAAATCGTCGCCTCTCTAAAAAAGGAATGCTTTATGACCGAATATGCAAATAACGGAGAAAGTCTTGAAGAGGCGATACTCCGTATGGAAAGAGGTGCTGACAATGTTTAATATTTTGATTAAAGAGCTAAAGCTGAGTGCGTCTTCATTATCGTTTTTCTTTATAGTCTTTGGACTTATGTTTTTTATCCCCGGCTATCCTATTCTTTGCGGTGTATTTTTTGTTACCCTCGGCATATTTCAAAGCTTTCAAAACGCAAGGGAAACAAATGATATTTTGTTTTCTGCCCTGCTTCCCATTGCCAAAAAGGATGTAGTCAAAGGAAAACTGTTGTTTGTGTGTTTTGTTGAGATATGCAGTCTGCTGTTAATGGGAATTGTAACAGTAATCAGAATGACTTTGTTGTCGGACATTCCTGCTTATACAAGTAATGCTATGATGAATGCAAATTGCTTTGCTCTGGGGTTGGCATTCTTTCTGTTCGGTATATTCAACATAGTATTTGTCGGAGGCTTTTTCAAAACCGCCTACAAGTACGGTCCGCCGTTTTTGACCTATATCGTTATTGCATTTTTTACTATTGGAACAGGCGAAGCCCTGCATCACATTCCCAAGCTTAGTTGGCTGAACGCTTTTGGAACAGAGAATTTAACCGAGCAAGTGATATTACTGTTAGCGGGTATTGCGTTATTTGCACTTTTAAGCGTTATCACTTATAATATCTCATGCAGGAGATTTGAAAAAATTGATTTGTAAAGGATGTAACAATATGCTAAAGGATAATTTGATAATGCTTCGTAATCTCAACGGATTTTCACAAGAGGCCGTTGCGGAAAAAATTAATATATCCCGCCAGGCTTATGCAAAATGGGAGGCGGGAGCCACTATCCCCGATATAGAAAAATGCAGTATGCTTGCTAATATATACGGTGTTACCGTTGACAGCCTGATACAATCATCAACGGCGGACGGCATAGGGTCGATACCGCCTGCACCGAAGGGCAAAAATATTTGGGGTTCGGTTACCGTCAACGACAGAGGCCAAATAGTTATTCCCAAGTCTGCAAGGGACAAATTTAATCTTACTTCCGGCAAAAGATTGATTGTTTTGAGTGATGACGAAGGTATAGCCCTTGTACCGGCAGAAACATTTGAGGACAATATGCGTAAAATTATTGAGCTTGCATCTGCAAAAAATGATGCTAAATAATGTAAAATATTAGTGTGCAAAATCTGACGGCTACCGATGGCAGTCTGCGATATAACTATTTTTCACGAGGTAAAGTATATGTTCAGAACAATGAGAAGAAAGAAAAATGAAATCAGTATTGACGCATCAAAGGAGCTGCTTCGTCATTCCAAACGCGGCGTTTTGGCAGTTAACGGTGATAACGGTTATCCCTATGCCATACCGATAAATTATTTGTATAACGAACAAGAAAACAAGATTATTTTTCACGGAGCAAGGGTAGGCTATAAGGTTGATTGTCTGAAGGCATGCGACAAGGCTTGCTTTACTGTTTACGGTAACGAAAGTATAAAAAAAGAATCGTGGGCGCCCTTTCTGCAAAGTGTGGTTGTCTTTGGACGATGCCGCTTGGTCGAAAATCAGGAGGATAATATTAAGTTGGTAAAGGAGCTTGCAATGAAATATTATCCTGATGAAAAGACGGTAAACGAAGTAGTGGCGTCATCAGGCAAAGCTGTTCAGATGTTCGAAATAGAAATAGAGCATATCAGCGGAAAAGAAGTACAGGAACGATAATACAACAAAGATTAAGGCTCAGGGATTTTGCTCCCTGAGCCTCAGCATGTAGAAAAAGTCAAATTATAAATTTCTACACGCTGACAGACTTCGAGAAATGGGATTGAATTTCGTTTTCTTGCGAGGGAAGATGTACGATGGTACCTCGACTGAGCAAAAAACGAAA
>JAQXWS010000071.1 GCA_029225565.1 Eubacteriales bacterium | reverse complement strand
TATTGGCTATTTTTCATTATCAGTTAATAATGATAGTGTTGAGCTAAACAATTTAGCAGTTTTGCCTGAGTATCGACATCTCGGAATAGGCAAAGAGTTAGTTGATTATGCTATCTTATATTCCAAGCATACCCTTGGTGCAAGCAAAATTAGAATTGGTATTATTGAAGAAAACTCAGTCTTAAAAGAATGGTATGAAAAAATAGGCTTTGTTCATACCGGCACTAAGAAATTTGAACATCTGCCCTTTACTGTTGGATTTATGGAAACAGAGGTTTAATATGGCGATTATTTTTTGGGATTTTGACGGCACATTAGTTTATAGCAACCCTTTATGGTCAACTACTGTTTTTAATTCATTAAAAGAGGCTGCTCCAAATACTGATGTTAAATTTACCGATATTAGAAAATGTATGGCAACAGGCTTCACTTGGCATACCCCTGATGAAGATTACAGCAATTTGATTGGTGATAAATGGTGGGAGTTTATGAACAGGAAAATTTCCGATGATTACATAAGCCTTGGAGTTGACGCTGATGTTGCTCTGCTAAAAATAGGTTTACTGCTATTACGGTTTCCAATGCAAAAAAATAACCCCGTTGGGGTTATAGCTGGTTTTCTTCTTGGTATTCCTTGGAGAACTCGGTGTTTTCCTGTGACGGGATTGGGACGCCCATTTCTGTCTTGCCGTCGGGCTGGACCGTTGGGTTGTACACGCTTTGGCAATACCTATTAGTCAGATTTGGCGAAAGGTTGTATTTTTTTTGATATTTTTCGGGCATAATGCTTACCTCCCGGTAGTATTATGCCCGATTTTTTTGTCATTATTTGCGTTGCAGCTTGCTTTTTTCGATATATATCGGTCTGTTCTTAACCTGCTGATAAATCTTTGCAATGTATTCGCCGATGATACCTACGGTAAACAGCAACACTCCGCTAAAGAATGTAATAAGTATTACTATCTGGGTAAAGCCGTCCACATTTATGTCCGACGCCAGCTTGCGTATTACGGTAACAATCAGATATATGATAGAAAAGAATACGGATATTGAGCCTATTGCAGTTGCAAGTCGCAGCGGGGCGGTGGAGAACGAAAGAATACCGTTGAATGCGTATTTTAGCAGGGATAAAAAGCTCCACTTGGTTTTGCCGGAGTTTCGTTCCTCGGCAGTGTACTCCATATAATATACATTGTAACCAACCCAGCTGAATATTCCCTTTGAGAATCTGTGGTACTCTCCCATGGACAGCACGGCTTCCTTAAATCTTTTTGTAAACAATCTAAAGTCGCTGGCGCCGTTTTTGAATTCAGTTTCTGTCAGCGTGTTCATTATGCGATAAAAGGCTGACTTGGCGGCGGTCATTGCCTTGCTCTCGTTACGAGTGGCCTGGTATGCACAAATGCAGTCGTATTCCGGATTGTGGATAATGCAATCCAGCATCTCTACAGCCACCCTGGGATGTTGCTGCAGGTCGGCGTCTATCACACACACATAGTCGCCGTCGGCGTTGTTAAGCCCGGCAAATATTGCTGCCTCCTTGCCGAAATTACGACTGAAGTTGACCACGGTTATGCTCTTATCGGTTCTGGTGTTGTACAGATTTTCCAGCTCACGGCCGGTTTTGTCCGTACTGCCGTCATTAACGAATATATATTCGTAGCTGATACCCAGATTTTTAAGCTGGCTCTCAGCCTCGTCAAAAAACTTGGTTACATTGCCCTCTTCGTTATAGCATGGTATCACCATTGATAGATTCATATTGATTCTCCAGTACTATTTGTTTTTGTAATAGATTTCTCTAAGTCCGTCGATAATCAGATTTTCGTCAATTATCATATTGTGCCGGCAATTCTTGGCAATGCTCTTGCCCAGGCCGCCGGTTACAACTACTGTGGCCTCTTGCCCCAACTCTTCTTGGAATTTGTCAACAAATCCGTCCAGCATAGCGGCGGTTCCTATTACGCATCCGCTTTTCATACTTTCTATGGAGTTTGTGCCGATAATCTTTTTTGGCGCTGTGATGTCGATTTGCGGCAGCAGGGCAGTGCCTGTCGAAAGGGCGTTGATTGATGTCTTTACACCGGCAGTGATAATACCTCCCAAAAAGTTGCCGTCCTTGTCCAGTACCGAGCCTGTTGTGGCTGTGCCCAGGTCAAATATTATGATAGGGCAGGGGTATTTGGATTTGGCTGCTACGGCACTGACTACCATATCTGCTCCCAGCTGTGCCGGGTCATCAATCTTTATGCTAAGCCCTGTTTTTACTCCCGGGCCGACAACGATACTGTCGATGCCGCATACGGTTTTGATTGCCTTTTTCAGCGTGCCGATAAGCGCCGGTACAACGCTGGATATTATCGCTCCGTCAATGTCATCAGCGTTGCGCAGGGACAAAAAGCTGTGTATTTTCATAGCGTATTCATCTTCTGTTTGGTATATATCCGTGCGCAGTCTGCCGGTTGTAATCAACTTCTCTGCATCTATGACGCCCAGTACAATATTTGTGTTGCCCACATCTACGGCCAATATCATTGTATCACCTCATTTTTTTTACATTCTATCATATTTTTGTAAAAAAGTAAATTATTTGTTTGACAATGAGCGAGATTGTATATATAATATTTGTGTTGTGTTTCCGTAGCTCAGCTGGATAGAGCGACCGCCTCCTAAGGTTTTACTTTATCGCTCGCCTTTTCAAAAAAGGCAAGCGGTAATATAGATAAAATTTAATACTTGCCCACATAGTTCAACGGATAGAATAAGGTCCTCCTAAGACTTAGATGCAGGTTCGATTCCTACTGTGGGTGCCAACAAGAACAGCCGAAGCCCCCTGATTTTAAAGGGTTTTCGGCTTTATTTTTTTGTGCCTGTGTTTTCGCATAGATGACGATGTAAGGCTGTTTTTTCGCTCGTATTTTGCGTGTTTATATTACCATTACCTTCAATTAGCTTGCTAATAAAATTAGCAGGAATTTTGGATTTTTGCTAATCAAAATCACTTTCCTGCTAATCGCTCAAAAAATCGTGCTAAAAATCCTGCTAATTGAAAAGAGTGCTCATAACAGTTCGAACTGGTTTAACCCTGTACCTATTTATCCCTTTTTTATTCTGTGTTAGGTTTTCCCTGCCACGCACATTTTTCAAAATAATAATATAACAAAACATCTTTGATGATTTAGGTCGGCTTGCGACAAGTGCAAGTCGGCTTTTATTTTTTAAATTTTTT